>JBPYDY010000255.1:0-8079 GCA_051986155.1 Methylocella sp. | reverse complement strand
CGACGCTGAACTTGCCTGAAAATGCCCAAAATTGTGCTCACAGAGCGAAAATACTCTGGAGTCTTATCAAACCCCTTCGACGATAAGCCATTGGAAATACGTTGTCTTCGATGGTGGGCGCACAAGGGCTCGAACCTTGGACCCGCTGATTAAGAGTCAGCTGCTCTACCAACTGAGCTATGCGCCCACGCAATCCTCGGCTCATCCGCTGCCGTTCTCAAACGATCCCTGCTTGCGTTGAAGCGTCCGAGGGCCGCATTCGTGCCCCCGGCACGGAATGAATTTTGATCCCATGCGCCACTCCTTGTTCGACGCATCTTCTCCTTCAAGCCCAGATGGATACAAGGAAAGAGGCCCGATTGACAAGCAGGGGGCTCGCAAGCGGCGAATCCATCTAAAGGAAAGGCGATTTATCCCTGCTGCTCAGCTTTTAGGGTTAGCCACAAAACATTTGTCCTTCTTGCGGCAAGGCAGCCGACTCATTGTGGTCGGCCGCGGCGCTGGACGGCAGGGCGATTCGGCCCGCGAAGGAGCAATGGCGACCCATGAAACGCTACCGTAGCAGGCAAAACGTCCTTTCACGCCCGGAAGCTGCCTGGCATGGCGCGGCCTATGCGATTCGCGCGGCCGCCCTTACCGCCGCAGTCTGTCTTGGCGGCTGCCAATCTTCCAGCGGCCCGCAGGACGTCACGGCCTCGATTGGTGCCGCAGCGCCACAATCCGGGCAGTCCAAGGCGGAGAAGCAGCGCTCGGTCGATGCGTGGGGCCGCCAATACGACCGCCATCCGGAGGACAAGGCAACGGCGCTCAATTATGCGTTGGCCTTGCGCGCCGCGGCGGAATATGCGCAGGCGACCGCTGTGTTGCAGCGGCTCGCAGCCAAATATCCGCGCGACACGGAAGTGCTTGGCGCTTATGGTAAAGCTTTGGCCGATTCGGGCCGCTTGCGCGAGGCGGCCGAGGTGCTGCCGCGCGCCCACACGCCCGACCGGCCGAATTGGTCGATCCTCTCGGCGCAGGGCTCGGTTGCCGACCAGCTCGGCGATCGCGAGCAGGCCCAGGTCTATTACGCCGCGGCACTCAAGATCGCACCGGCGCAGCCTTATGTCCTCTCCAACCTCGGACTCTCCTACGCGCTTTCAAAAAAGCTAAAGCTCGCAAAGGCCGAAAAGACTCTACAAGAAGCGGCAGCGCAGCAAGGCGCCGATTCGCGTGTGCGGCAAAATCTCTCCCTTGTGCTCGCGCTCGAAGGCAAATTCGATTCTGCCGAAGAGGTTTCGCGGCGCGATCTCGGCCCTAAGGATGCGGCGGCAAATGTCGCAGCGATCCGGCGCATGATCGCCCAGTCCAACACCTGGAAACAAATTCAGGGGCTCGATTCGAAATCCGGGCCTGCTGCCAAGACCAAGTCCGCAAACCGCACCGCTGACACCGCGAACCTTGGAGGCACGGATTAGCCAATCTCGATGACGAGCGGCTCCAGCCCCGCGATCGTGGCCTCTATTTTGTCGCCCTTCCGCACCGGCCCGACGCCGGCTGGCGTTCCGGTGAAGATGAGATCGCCGGGGGCGATTTCCACTTGCTCGGAAAGACAGGCGATGATTTGCGGGACGCCCCAAATCATATCGGAGAGATCGGCCTTCTGCCGCAGCGCGCCATTGACTTTGCAAGAAATTTCCCCCGCAGAAATAGCGCCGGATTGGCTCTTCAAGGTAATGGCGGAGCAAGGCGCCGAAAAATCGAACGATTTGGACATTTCCCACGGCCGGCCCTTTTTCCTGAACTCGGTTTGCACGTCGCGCTTGGTCATGTCGAGGCCGACACCATAGCCAAAAACGATGTCATTGGCGCGATCGAGCGGAATGTTCCGCCCGCGGCCTTGCACGGCAACCACCAACTCGGCCTCGTGCTGGAAATCGGCGGTTCCTGGCGGAAAGGGTATTGTCGCGCCATTCTGAACAATCGCATCCGCCGGTTTCATGAAGAAAAATGGCGGTTCGACATCCGGGTTTCCGCCCATCTCCTTGGCATGGTCCCTGTAGTTTTGACCGACGCAGAAGATGCGCCGCACAGGAAACGGTCTTCCCGGCGGCGCGGGAAGCGCGATAAACGGCGGCGGGGCGAAGGCATAATCGGCTTTAGGATCAGATGTCGGCATGCGTCACTTTTTCCGTGATAACAATTTGCGGCAAAAACCGCCCTCGTTCGAAGTACGGATCGGCTGGACGGTTTTAAGATTACCCTACATCCAGCGGCTCGGTGCCGGTTGGGCGCCCGTCGGGCCCGAGGGAAATCTTTTCAATCCTTTGCTCGGCATTCTTGAGCAACGCGTTGCAATGGGACTTTAGGGCCTCGCCGCGGGCGTAACTCGCAATCGATTCTTCAAGTCCAACGGTGCCTTTTTCGAGTTGATCCACAATCTGCTCGAGTTCCTTAAGGGCATCCTCGAAAGACATCGCGGCAATATCTTCAGTTCCGGCCGTCAAGCTTGGTCCTTTCTCCCTACCGTGCCCACCCTACGCTGTGCGCCCCCGTTCTTGCAGCCGCGCTATCGCTCTAACCGCGCCTTGGAATTATCGCAACTCCAAAGCAAAAGGGCTGGCCTCGGCACAGTCCCTCCCGCGGCCGATACTTGCGATTGCTTCGACCATCCGCCCCTGGCGCGTGAGCACGGCGTCGGCAATGGCAACGAGCCGGGGATTGGGCGTCGCGGTCGGCGAATTTTTGCGCAGAGCGGCCGCGAGCCGGGACTCGTCCTGTTGCGGAAGCAGCGCGCAGGCGGCGATATAAGCCGCCGCCGTCGATCGGCTCACCCCCGCAAAACAATGGATCAGCAAAGGCGCCGCCTGATCCCAGCGCCGCACAAAGGCCAGAAGCCGTTCGACGTGAGAGCTGCTGACGAGCATGTGGCCAGCGGTCTCCACGGTAATGTCGGAAAAGTTAAGCGCCAAATGGAGTCCGGGGACAATGGCCGCGGGGCGGCTCACGGGCGTGCCCTTGTCGACCAGAGTGATAAGGCTTTGGGCGCCGGAAACGCGCACTGTTTCCGATAGTTTAGAAAGCGGGCATACGTAAATGCGCGGCATTGGCCAGCCTTTCCATCGCGTTATCGCGCGAAGATTGTGGCAGAAGCTTTGCGCTGCATCGCCATGAGACGCTCAAGCTCGGCCAGAAACCGCTCGGCCGAGATTTGCGGCGCCCAGGGCGCCCAGGCCCGATCGCCATAGATCTCCCGCAGCGGATCCTCGGAAAGCGCAGGCAAGGATATGCGCAAAGTGCGCCGCACCTCCCCCTCCGTCCATCCCGCGACGTGGACCGCCTCGCTTGCGGCAGCTACTTGGTCGGCTAACTTGTGGGCTTTTCTTTCCGCGGGGCTCCATGACGGCAGTCCATAGCGCAGCGCGATCGCTTTTTCCAATCTTTCGGTCAGAGTGCGATAGGCTTGGCCGAGAATCGGCTTTAACGGCGAAAGGCAATCGAAGCCGAGGAGGCCTTCATCGGCATCATGCAGGAGCTCACGGAGCTCGGTACGGGGGCTTGCAGCGCCTCGGCAGCTCTGGCGGTGCAAGGCAAGCACGAGGAGCGAGTGCTGCGCCACCGACAGAGGCAAGGGCCAGGCAGAGTGACCGCCCCAGCGGTAGGTCCGGGCAAGCCCCACCGCCAGGTCCTCATCTTCCCAGTCAAACGGCGTCGGATTCAACAGATCGAGGCGTTTGCCGGACGGAAGCCGGACCCACGCGCGGGGAGTGCTCATTTGGACTTGACCTTTGCCCTCGACGGCAGGGTTGGGAAGCACCGCGCCCTCCTGCTCGCTCAGCCGCACCGTTTTGCGTAGAGGCGGCATTCTTCGTGACGCCAGCAGGACACGAGATGATCGTTCACCATGCCCGTTGCCTGACAAAAGGCATAAACAACGGTCGGGCCGCAGAAATTGAAGCCGCGATTTTTTAAATCCTTGGCAATGCGCTGAGAAAGAGGAGTCTGCGCCGGAACGTCGCTCATGTCGTGAAAACGATTTTGCACGCTCTGGCCTTCGAAAAAACCCCAAAGGTAGTTCGCAAATCCTTCGGCCTCTTGAATCTTGAGCCACGCGCGGGCCGATGCAATGGTGCCCTCGATTTTAGCGCGGTTGCGGATAATGCCAGGGTTCTGCAACAACGACTCGATCTTTCTGGCATTGTAACGCGCGATCTTCTCGGGGTCGAAATTGTCGAACGCAGCGCGGAAGTCCTCGCGCTTGCGCAATACCGTGATCCAGGATAGCCCGGCCTGAAACCCATCGAGCATCAGTTTTTCGTAAAGCGCCCGGTCATTGTGCTCCGGAACGCCCCACTCCTCGTCATGATAGGCGAGATAAAGAGGGTCGGTGCCGGGCCAAGGGCAGCGCGGTTTGCGGTCGGACGGGGCGTGCTCCAACATTTCGCCCCGTCAGCCCGGCAGCAGCACGGCAATGGGCCCCGCCCCGGCTTTTAGCTGGACACCAGAGGCCTGCGCATCTTGCAGCCGGTCGAACCGCAGCATCGCCAGCCCCTCGTGGCCCGCTGTGGAACCGACCTGGCCGATTGAGGCTTCGCCGGCCATGATTTCGGTGCCGTGTGCTGGCGCGGGGCCATCGAAACGAATCTTCACGATGCGCTTGCGCGCCGATTTGCGGAATTCCACGCGGGCAACAACTTCCTGGCCGACATAACATCCCTTCTTAAAATCGACACCATTCAACAAATCAAGATTCGCTTCATGAACGAATGTGTCCCCATAGGCGAAATCGACGCCTCCTTTCGGCACGCCCTGGGCAATCCGGTGCGCCTCATATTCGGCCTCGCTAACATTTGGGATCTGCCGCAAAGCATCTCGCTTCGCGATCACCCGCTGGCCCATGCCTTTGGTGCGCATGTCACGGTAGAGAATGCCCTCTATTCCTTCTGGCGGGCTTCCACCAAAGACCACCGCAACGCCAAAAACTTCCGATTTATCCGCGATCGTGATATTCGCCCGCATCTTGTGGAGATTAAGCCGCTTCATGAGTTCGCTCGCCTGCTCCTTGAGGCAATCGACGAGGTAACCAGCTTCCTGCGCTAGCGGAACAACAAAAAAATCAAACAGCAGCTTGCCCTGCGGCGTCAAGAGCGCGGCATAGCGGCTTTCGCCCGCGGGAATATCGAGCACGCTGTTGGTAATGAGCCTTTGCAGAAACGGGGTCGCATCCACACCTTTCAATTCAATAATACCACGATCGGCAAGAAGGCATAACTTTGCGTCCATCCATCCCTCGATTGTTCGCACCATTTCGCTGTAGATAAGCGAGCCCGTGAAAGGCGCAAGCCACTTTCCTCGAACGGTCGCGTGAAATGGCGCAAAACTTCGACTTGCTCTTGAAGGGCGGGACCGTTGCCGACCACGCTGGGGTCGGCACGCGCGATATCGGCATTTTGGATGGAAAGATTGCCGCGCTTGGCGATCTTTCCCGCGCGCGCGCGGGTGAGACGATCAACGCCACGGGACTTCATATCTTGCCGGGCGTGATCGACACGCAAGTGCATTTCCGCGAGCCCGGCCTCACCCATAAGGAGGATCTCGAGACCGGCTCGCGCGCCGCGGTCCTTGGCGGCGTGACGGCTATCTTCGAAATGCCCAACACCGATCCGCCGACGGCGGGCGCGGAGGCGCTCGCGGATAAAATGGCCCGGGCGAAAGGCCGCATGCATTGCGACCATGCTTTTTGGGTCGGCGGAACGGCGGAGAATTGGCGCGATATTCCCGAAGTCGAGCGGCTGCCCGGGGCCGCGGGCATCAAGGTGTTTATGGGCTCATCGACCGGCACACTCCTTGTCGCTGAGGATGCCGGAATCGCCGCCATTCTGAGGAAGACGAAAAGGCGCGCGGCCTTTCACTGCGAAGATGAGTTCCGGCTCAATGCGCGCAAGGATCTGCGTGTACCGGGCGATGCCTCCTCGCACCCCATATGGCGCGACGAGGAGGCGGCGCTCACCGCGACCCGGCGGCTCTTGCGGATCGCCCGCGAGCAGCGCGCCGCAATTCATGTGCTGCATGTCTCCTGCGGCGAAGAAATGGATCTTTTGGCCGCGCATAAGGATCTTGCGAGCGTCGAGGTGACACCGCACCATCTGACGTTGAGCGCGGACGATTATCCGCGGCTTGGCACGAGGCTGCAGATGAATCCGCCCGTCCGCGACGTCTGTCAGCGCGAGAAACTCTGGTTTGGCGTCAGCCAGGGCATCGCCGATATCTTGGGCTCCGATCACGCGCCGCACACGTTGGAAGAGAAGGCCAAGCCCTATCCGCAAAGCCCTTCGGGCATGCCCGGCGTGCAGACGCTTGTGCCGATCATGCTCGATCACGTGAACAAGGGGCGGCTCTCTCTCTTGCGCTTTGTCGATTTGACGAGCGCGGGCCCTGCGCGGCTTTTCGGAATTGCCGGAAAAGGACGAATCGCCGCAGGCTATGACGCCGATTTCACCATCGTCGATCTGAAGCGGCAAGCGGTGATCAGCAACTCCTGGATCGCCTCGCGCTGCGGTTGGACTCCTTACAACGGAATGCCGGTTTTGGGCTGGCCGGCCGGCACAATCATCCGCGGACAACGCGTGATGTGGGAGGGGGAGGTTGTAACGCCGGCCCAAGGCGAGCCGGTGCGGTTTGTGCAGGCATTGTAGACAGTGCTGCGAAAGTGGCCGCTCGGTGGGTTTTATTGCTATCCTTGATTTTTGCGGGGCGGCGCGTTGCGCCGCCCTAACTAATGCTTCCCCAGAGGGACAGGCACGCCGCCCGGCTCACTTCCCCGGACGTAAAATCGGCCGTATGACATGGATCGGGGCGCGTGCGTGAACAAAAACTTTCGCCGCTATCTCGTCGCCCAGCACCGCAGTGTCGAGCGTGCAGTCTTCTAAGGCCGTTTCCTCCTTGAGGCCGGCCGCCGTACAGGTTGCTTGCGCACGCTTGAACGTCGCCGGATCCAGATCTTTCGCGTAAAACAGCTTTTCCGGAATGCCCGGTTCAATTTTCTGGTCCGCGCAGAGCAATGACTCCTCCGGCGTGACGCGCCAGCTGTCGGCGTAGCTGTGATAAAGATCTTCGAATGCGATTGGCTCCTTCAGCGCCGTCCCGTTCCGTGTCGAAGATTGGCCCCTTCAGCACCACTCCTTCGCGTGTCGCAACCTCGTTGACCGTTGTCGTTGAGCGTGGCGCTCACGCTGTCGCCGCCCCGGCGCATAACAAGATACACGTTGCCCTTCCGTGAGACGTCGACGCCGCCGGGGAGCGAAAGCGACTTGCCGTCGCCGAGATCATTGAGCTTGCCATTGAATCATTGAGCTTGCCATTGATTAGAAGCCGCGCCGGATTAAGACAGATTGCAACGCGCGTATCACCCATTTGCGTTGCGACAGCCGCATTCTTTATCCACCGAGGGTCCGTCTGTCGCTTGCCGCGTATGAACGGCGAAGTCTGAATCGGCTTGCATCAGCACAAAGTCGCCCTGCCCCTGGAAATCGTATTTGACCCCGTCGAAGGTCATCAAATGGGTGTCGCCGACGCTGGTTGCCGACGCATACGCCGACGGCGCGCCGCCGGCGCTGCTCTCCGTGAACAAGACCGCCGGTCCTGGCTGCGGTGCGGGAGGAGCGTTTGGCCCAAAGCTGAGGTTGTTGGTCTCGCCCGTAAAGCCTGTCGCCACGCAGTTGGGCGGTGCAGTGCCCCCGTAGACAATTTTCGTCCTGGGGACGATTGTCGATCCGCTGTTGAAGTTAGCCTGATCCAGACAACAGTCACCGAAGACGTTGAACTCGGCGGTATTCCAGAATTGCGCCAGATTGACGATATTGTCGTCGTTCACAATAGCGGCGCCTTGGACACCTGACAAAAATAATTTCAACGTATCGTTCCCTCCCGCGCTGGCCGTGGCGACCAAGCTCATGTTACCCATCTCGTCGATCGATGAGATAGGGTTGGGCGCCGCGGTACTGGGACCGTTTTTAAAGCAATCGTTCGGTGCTTGCGGGGTCTGGCTCCACCCACCCCCCGCGGGGCATGTTGGTCCGAAGCCCTCCAGCCAGTATTGCA
>JBPYDY010000254.1:0-3732 GCA_051986155.1 Methylocella sp. | reverse complement strand
AGTGCCGCCGGATCTTTCAGGAAGCCTCGCCTGAACTTGCCCGAGCGATTGTCGAGCTCGCATTGGATCCGAAAGTCGACGAGCGCGTGCGGTCCGTGTGTCTGGTGGCGGGGCTGGATAGAGCCGGTGTGAAGCCGATGGATTACGACCCGGCGCAGGACGTGACGCCGCCGACATGGGATCCCGGCGCACTTACGCCGGAGGAGCGCGAGGATCTTAAGGCGTTGCTGCAGAAGATGGTGGGCAAAAAATAAGGGCGCGCCGAACCGTCCTTTGGCTCGATTCAGGAGCGAGCGTGCACTGTCGGTTCGCTGAAAGAAAAAAGCCCCGCCAAAAACCCGGCCTGGCGGGGCTATGGCAAGCAAAAATGCCAGCTGCTTGGGGCTATTCGGTGCCGCCTTTTACCAGACGATTGAGGGCACGCTTGACGCCCTGGTGGCTGAGCGAGATACCGAACTCGGTGCGCATGTGCTCGGAGATGGCGCGATAGCTCATGCCCCGTGCCCGAAGCGCCTGCATCTCGGCGAGTGCTCGCTGCTCGTCCTCGCGCGCGCGGCGCTTAACAAAAGCAGCCGGCGCGCACCTGTTTGCCGAAGCTCACGCATCGTGGCGAGGGCTCGTTGCTCGTTTTCGTCCGGGACCAACGCGCCATCCTCGTCGATTTGCCAACCGAAGGGTCGCTCGCCGCCGAGGTGTTGCCCGGTGCGCCTTTGATGACGCTTGGCGTCGCGGATACGCTCGCTGATGCGTTCCCGCTCGAACTCGTCGGGTTGCCCGACTCCGGCAAGCGAGCCAACCGCAAGCGCTAGAGTAGGATCGTTAACCGAATGAAGCCGCCGCTGATCCGCTTCGGCATCCGCGGCTTCAATCCCAAGCTAGGGAACCTACTCTATCGCGGCCAAGCCGACGATCGCCTTCTTGCCTCCGCGCCTACGAGCGACTTGCATGCGCCAAGCCTTGGCCAGGACCACTTCCGGCTACATGTGACGAGCACCTCCACTGCCTCATAGAGTGCCGTCCGCATTATGGCTTTCCCTCCTGATCGCCCTATTTCGTCTCGAAGCTTTTCAACCGCCGCTCGGCTTCGGGGTCGTTCAGATCGCGAGCTCGTTGGTACCAGAGACGCGCCTGGGCAGAATCGCCATGCACGCCGCGCAGGACATCCCGGCCGAGCAAATCTGGATCGAAGGTGCTTCCCATCCGCAACGCCGCTTGCCCGTCCCCTGCATTGGCGGCGCGCTCATAGAAGAGGCGCGCCGAGGCGACATCACCTGTAAGAAGAAGTGTGTCACCGCGCCCTAAGAGCTCAGCGATCTCCTCGGTCGAGAGATGCGGGGGGGTTAATCGCGGTACCGGAGCAGCTAGTTGCTCGGTTGAGGGACTTTGGCTCGCCGTCGGTGGTATCAGGGCAGCCGGGACATTAGACGACGGGGCCGCCGCCGGCTCCTGCAGACGCGAGAGCGCTGCCTCAAACCGATCGACCCGCCGCGCCAACGCGGCCTCGGTCGATTTGGTGGCGTCGACATCAAAGCTTGACAAAGCGGAAAGCTTCTCCATCTCGGTTAGCCGAGCGGCGAGGGTGGCGTAGTCTTGCCCTGCAGCCAGCGGTTTCCCGCCCCATGGGAGGAACCGTCCCAGCTGCGGAGCCCAGAAAGGCGAGAGGGCAATCGTCGCGATAAGCAGCGCCGGCAAAGCGGCAAGCCATAACGTGGGCCGCTGCCACACACTCGTCCTCTCGGGAAAACGATCAACTGGCCCGCTTAGCATGTCCGGCAGAGTCGCAAGTGCCTCCAAATATTCCAACAGTTTGGGATTATCCCAAGCCTTGGGCGCCGGAGAGAATACAATGGCCCCTTTTCCGACTCGAAATGCCGCTCCAGCAATTGTAGAGCTCTCGCCGCGGCTTTCAGCAGATCGAAACAAAACTAGGCTATCTTTCCCTGAGAACACTAGATTACACTTAAGTAGATCGACAAACTCGCTAAATTGAGTGCGGAATTTGTCAACTACAACAAGTGACGTTTCGCATATTCGTGTTAGATCGACTAAATTAAATGGTGGAAATTGGTTTATATTTACGTTATTAACTCCTTTAGGCCCATCCGTTTGCATTTCAATTTTGAACAAATATGGGAATATGACTAACACATTCCCATATCTTATCCAATCCAATGTCCGGCTAATTTTTTCTTCGTATAATGCCTTAAACCGCCGGTAGACAAATGGATGGTGATGACTTTGGAAAGATTGACCGGTTTTTTCTTGTGTTTCGGAAACGAAAGTTTCCGCATTCCAAGCCACCAACTGAAAATCGTTTACGTTAAACGTATCAAAAAATTTGTATGAACGGACGGGTATTGCGCCGGAAGGTATTCCAATGAACAAAATTCGTTGCGGGTCGAGCGACATTTGATGTTAGGTTAATCCGGAGGTCGCTGCCCCCAGTCCTCAGGCGCATGTGGTCGAGACACTGGCTTGAACAAATAAGCCACCGCGTTAGAAGATACGTAAGAGCGCCGGAATGTGCAACGCTGGATTTCTCGGCTGTGGTCCCCCGGCAACCTCAAGGCACACGGTGCCGCCTGGCATAACTTTGTAAATTTTCTATGCACGCGGAGACGCGGGCTGGCCAAGTAGGGCTTGGCGTTAGCCGGCCCGCTTTTCTGCCATCAACGCCGGCCAAAGCGGCACAACGCGGTCCGCCATATCGAGAGTAGAGCGCCGGTGGGCGACGATGACTCGAGAGATCGGGAGGCGGCGGATCGCTTCGTTGATCATGCGCTCGTTCTCCTCATCGAGATGGCTAGTTGCCTCATCGAGCAACAGAATGCGCGGAGCGCGGTAGAGCGCGCGTGCCAGCACCACGCGCTGCATCTGCCCTCCAGAAAGGGAGCTACCCATATCGCCTACCAGTGTCTCATAGCCCATTGGCATCCGCAGGATCTCTTGGTGGATGGCGGCAAACCTTGCCACCGTCTGGATCAGCTCGGTGTCGGGCGAAGGGCTGAAGCCGGCGATATTTTCGGCGATCGAGCCGGCAAACAGACGGTCGTCCTGCAGCACGCAGCCGATCTGGGCGCGATATGCTTCGAGCCCGATGGCCTGAAGCGAAATATCATCAATCAGCACTGAGCCGGTGGTCGGGCGCAACAGACCCGCAAGAATCTTCAGCAGGGTTGTCTTCCCCGCGCCTGATGGTCCGGCGATCGCGACGCATTCGCCGGGGGCGACATCGAGGTCGAAGTCGGCAATCACACTAGGTTCGTAATCGCTGTAGCGGAAACTGATGCCGCGCGCGCTGAGCCCGGCCTTGGCGCTAATGATCGTCGCCGCCAAACCGCCGGTATGGCCGGTGTCGCCCAACTCAGGTTCGGCGAGCGCGATGTCCGCGATCCGCTCGCCATGCACTGTTAACGTCCCCAGGTGTACGATCGTGTCGAGGCACTTGCCGACGCGTTGCGAGAACTGGTCCTTGTAGGCGAGGAAGGCCACCAGCATGCCGACCGAGAGGGCACCTGCCATCACCGCGCGCGCGCCGAAGAAGATGATGATGATACGGTCGAGCCCAAAGAGCAAAGTGCTGGAAATCGTGAAAATCATGTCGATCTTACCGACGCGCAGCTCGGCGCCGACCCGGTCTACCAGATAGTTGTTCCAGATCCCCTGCCGACGGTCGCCGATAGCCAGCGCCTTGATGCTCGCCATTCCACGTAGCGACTCGAAAAAGTGTGA
>JBPYDY010000253.1:0-5575 GCA_051986155.1 Methylocella sp. | reverse complement strand
GCGGCGCGCAGGGACTCGATCCGAAATTCATTGCCGAGCTCGAAAAGCAATTCGGTTTCGACAAGCCGGCCTATGAGCGCTTCTTCATCATGCTCAAAAATTACGTGGTGTTCGATTTTGGCCGCTCTTATTTCCGCGATGTGCCGGTTCTTGAGCTCATCAAGGAGAAGCTGCCGGTCTCGATCTCGCTTGGACTTTGGATGACGCTCCTTTCCTACGCCATCTCGATTCCGCTTGGCGTCAAAAAAGCGGTGAGCGACGGCTCGCGTTTCGACGTCTGGTCCTCGGCCGTTGTCATCACCGGCTATGCGATCGCAAGCTTTCTCTTCGCAATTCTTCTGATCGTTCTTTTCTGCGGCGGATCGTTCTGGCAAATCTTTCCGCTTCGCGGCCTGACTTCCGAAAATTGGGACCAGCTTTCGCTCTTCGCCAGAATCAAGGATTATTTCTGGCACATCACTTTGCCGGTCACCGCGATGACTCTCGGCGCTTTCGCAACCTCGACCTTCCTCACCAAGAACTCCTTCCTCGACGAGATCGCCAAGCAATATGTCCTGACCGCGCGGATGAAGGGATTGAGCGAACGGCGGGTGCTCTATGGCCATGTCTTCCGCAACGCCATGATGATTGTCGTCGCGGGCTTTCCTGGCGCCTTTGTTGCGGCGTTTTTCGGTGCTTCGCTCTTGATCGAAACGATTTTCTCGCTCGATGGGCTTGGGCTCTTATCTTTTGAATCGATCGTGAATCGCGATTATCCGGTCGTTTTCGCCGATCTTTATATCTTCGCGCTGCTCGGCCTTTTTGTGAACCTTCTCTCGGACCTGACCTATATGTGGATCGATCCGCGCATCGATTTTGAAACGCGAGAAGTTTAGCCCGTGAGCATCTCGATCTTTCCGGCTCGCCCGCGCCGCCGGCGGTTTCAGTTGAGCCCGGTCAACCAGCGCCGCCTTGCCAATTTCCGGGCCAACAAACGCGGCTATTGGTCATTTTGGATCTTTCTCGTCCTTTTTACGGTCTCGCTTTTCTCCGAATTCATCGCCAACGACCGTCCGCTCTTCATTGTTTACAAAGGAGAAATTCTATTCCCAATCTTCCATGATTACCCCGAAGAAAAATTTGGCGGCTTTTTGGCAGAGACCGACTATCGTGACGCGGTAATCGCCAAGGAAATCAATGAGCACGGCTTTATGCTGTGGCTGCCGATTCGCTATTCCTACAAAACAATCAACCGCAAATTGCCCGTGCCCGCGCCATCGCCCCCGACTTGGATGCTTTCCGAGGCTCAGTGCCGCGCAGCTGTCCTTCGATACGAAAAAAGACAAGGCGGCACATGCCGCGACATTGAGTGGAATTGGCTCGGCACCGACGATCAGGGGCGCGATGTTCTGGCGCGGCTCCTCTATGGCTTTCGCATTTCGATCCTGTTCGGCCTCACGCTTGCGGGGGTCTCCTCGATCATTGGAATCACCGCAGGTGCCGTGCAGGGCTATTTTGGCGGCTGGACGGATCTTATTTTCCAGCGGGTCATCGAAATTTGGTCCTCACTTCCCGAGCTTTATCTTTTGATCATCATTTCCTCAATCATCGTGCCGGGTTTCTTCGTGCTCTTGGGCGTGCTTTTGCTGTTTTCCTGGGTGCGGCTCGTTCACGTCGTGCGGGCAGAATGCCTGCGCACTCGCAATTTCGAATATGTCAATGCTGCGCGCGCCCTGGGGCTATCTAATATGCGGATCATCCTGCGCCACGTGCTCCCCAATGCGACGGTTGCGACCTTGACTTTCCTGCCTTTCGTGCTCAATGGCTCGATCACGACTTTGACGGCGCTCGATTTTTTGGGCTTCGGCTTGCCGCCCGGCTCGCCTTCGCTTGGCGAGCTCTTGCTGCAGGGCAAATCCAACCTGGCCGCGCCCTGGCTCGGGATCACCGGCTTTGTGGTGATCGCTATAATGTTATCCCTGCTCGTCTTCATTGGCGAGGCCGTGCGCGACGCCGTCGACCCGCGAAAGACGCTGCACTAAGGGAACGAGGCGTTGCCGCAACATGCGCGCCGTTCTCTAGGGGCGAGAGCGGCGCGCACGGCAGGCGGGCCTGCGTCCAGGCTATTAGCTTGAGCCCTACATATTGCCATTTCCGCCTGAGGAAGGATTACTTGGATAAGTGTCAGACGATCCCGACGGCTCCTTGCTCTGCTGCGGGTTTGAACCTTTGCGAGGCCGTTGCGTGCTTACGCTCCTGCCAGTATTCGGAGGCGCGCTCGCATTAGAATTGTTTTGCATTGAGACGTTGATCCCGAGATCCGCCAAGGTTTGCTGATCAGACATTCCAGTCGCTGGCAGGTTGTTTTGCTTCTGGAACTCCTTGAGCGCCCCGGAAGTTTTGGAGCCCCAAATGCCGTCTGCTTTCCCAACATTGAAGCCCTTCTGGTCCAGCGTTTGTTGGAGCCGGATTATTTCCTGCTTGTTGAGCTTAACCGGTGCATTGTGATCGGTCTGTTGCTGAGCGAAGACTGGCCCCGCCAAGAGAAAGCTGCTCGCCGCAGCGGCCAAGAAAAAGTTGCGTTTCATGCTGTGTCTCCTCAATATGCCCCGCCGGCAACAGCTGGCTGGGCGTTGGCTCGCCCACTGAAACGCGCGATGCATCGGTCTGTTCCACCGCTGCTGCAGTGTTCGTCGGCACCGCTGTGGCTTGCCCCATTGCGCTGGCGGCCACCGGACAGCTCATGTCGAGTGATCGTGTACTCTTCCCTCAGCCTATGAGACACTTTTTTCCGGATCCCTCCGGGATCCACGCACTGATCGGCGCCTTGCGTGGCTGACGCTCCCGTTCTTGAAATCCGTAATCTTTCTGTCTGCTTCCGCCACGGTAGCGCTGACGTGCCCGCCGTCGCCGGAGTTTCCTTTGCGCTCGAAAGAGGCCGCACGCTTGGGCTTGTCGGCGAGTCGGGCTCTGGAAAGTCGGTCACCGCCCTTTCCGTTTTGCGCCTGCTTTCCCGCGCCGCCGTGGTTGAAGGAAAGGTGCTGTTTAAGGGCGAGGACATCTCGTCGTGCTCCGAGGCCAGGCTGCGCGACATCCGCGGCGCGGGCATCACCATGGTCTTCCAAGAGCCGATGACATCGCTTAATCCGGTCCACGCGATCGAGCGCCAGATTGGCGAAATCTTGGAACTTCATGGCGCCCGCGGAGCCGAGAAGATCAGAGCTCGCATTATCGAGCTCTTACAAGAGGTCGGTATTCCAAACCCCGGCGAGCGGCTCGCCGCCTTTCCGCATCAGCTTTCGGGCGGCCAGCGCCAGCGCGTGATGATCGCCATGGCGCTTGCCAACAGGCCCGATCTTTTCATCGCCGACGAACCCACGACCGCCCTTGATGTCACGGTGCAGGCGCAAATCTTGGAGCTTTTGAAGCGCCTTCGGCTTCGCCACCATATGGCAATGCTCTTTATCACCCACGACCTCGGGATCGTGCGGAAGATTGCCGATGATGTGGCCGTGATGCAAAAGGGAAAAATCATCGAAGCTGGCCCAGTCGCGGAGATTTTTGAAGCCCCCCGTCATCCCTATACCAAGGCGCTGATCGAAGCCGAGCCCAAAGGCGCAGCGCCCGCGATCGACCTTTCCGCCAAGACCATTCTCGAGGCCAAAGATGTCCGCGTTTGGTTTCCCGTCAAACGCGGGTTTTTTCGCCGGACTGTTGGATACGTCAAAGCCGTCGATGGCGTCTCGGTCTGCGTTCGCGAAGGCGAGACGGTCGGTGTCGTCGGCGAATCGGGTTCGGGCAAAACCACGCTCGGCCTTGCCCTGCTACGGCTCATTCGCTCACAAGGCGCAATCGTCTACCTCGGCCGGCGCATCGACGGGCTTGATTTTAAGGCCATGCGCCCGCTTAGGCGCGACATGCAGATCGTGTTCCAAGATCCCTATGGGTCTCTGTCGCCGCGGCTTCCCGTTGCCGATATTGTCGCCGAAGGGCTCACCGTGCAACATAAGAGCTTGGAAGGCGAACGCCGGCGCGCAATCGTCGCCAAAGCTCTCGCCGACACCGGCCTCGACCCCGGTGTGATGGACCGCTACCCGCATGAATTTTCCGGCGGCCAACGGCAGCGCATCGCGGTTGCCCGAGCGATCGTGCTGGAACCCAAATTCATTGTGCTTGATGAGCCGACGTCGGCTCTCGATATGTCGGTGCAGGCGCAGATCGTCGACCTCTTGCGCGATTTGCAGAAGCGGCGGCGGCTTGCCTATATGTTCATCAGCCATGATCTTAAGGTGGTGCGCGCGCTCGCCAGCGAGATCATCGTGATGCGCGACGGCAAGGTGGTCGAGTCGGGCCCCGCACGCGAGCTTCTCGCAAATCCGCAAAGCGTCTATACGCGCGCGCTTTTTGCCGCGGCCTTCGACATCAAGGCCGAGAATGGCGCGGCTGCCGGCCAGTAATATTCAGCCAGTGACATCGCGGCGGTTGATTGCTCTGGGGCGGAGGGCTAGCTTCGTGCGTCAATCGTTACCGAGTCGCCGGGGCGCAGCGTCCCGCCTTGGACGACCCTGGCGTAGACGCCGCAGTCGATGTGGCCAAGGCTCCCCCTCAGCGCCTGGACCATATCCATGTCGCGTCGTCCGCTGCTCGGCTCGACGCCGGTCGCGGCGCAACGGTCGATCCTTTTGAGCACCTCAAGGCGCGCATTGCCCGCGCGCAGATGTTCGCCGACGAGCACCAATTCCTCCCATGGCTCCAAACCGTCCAAGTAAATATTGGCGCGGATGCGAAGCGGATCGACCGTCCGGCCGATCGTACCCGCGATCGCCCTGATCGAGGCAAGATTGCCGAGCGACACGAAACCCGATTTCGAATCCGTGAATCGAAATCCCTGCGGCGCCTTGAGGAGGCGCACCGCGCCGCGCAATTCGTCAGCGCAAAATTCGTCAAAAAAGGCCTCGATTGCGGCACGGCCTGCCTCGTTCCCCAAATTGCCGCGTGCGGCCTCTTTTCCTTGATAGGCGATCGTGAGAACTCCGCTCGCGTCGTCGTAACGCGTTTCGAGAGAGGCAAGACGCGCATTGCGCATCAGCATCAAGAATTTGATCTTTGGTTGATGGACGGGGGCCTCGGCGTCAAAGCCGGAGGGGCCGTTCTCCAGAGCAAACAGGCGATCGCCCGGAAAATAGCCGTTGCTTTCGAGCTCTGCGAATTCGAGTTTTTGCGGCGAAAGCCCTTTGACGGGGTAGCGATAAAGGGCGTCGATATGCATGAAAACTCCGGCAAAGCGATGGCTCGTCGAAGCGATCAAAATACTGCGCTTACGATGCGCGGCCAACAGGCGGCAGGGCGCTTCCTTCCCTTAATTCAGCGCAACGCTAGCCGCCACCTCGCAGGCTCGGCAGCATGGCGCGCCGGGACGAGCGTGATTTTCTGCGTTGCCGTCACGTTTGCGGTTCGCATGTGACCGACGTTCTTGCGACTCATTCCCCCAACTGCGGGCCCATTGCGCCCGAGCCGCCCTTGTTGGCGCAACAAAGCTGCCCATAGCTGGGCGCTGGCTACCGTTGTGCCTGGCTCGCCCTATTCAGTAAGAAGT
>JBPYDY010000252.1:0-2266 GCA_051986155.1 Methylocella sp. | reverse complement strand
GGTCCTCGCCCAATCGCTCAGTGACGCCGAGCGTCAAACGCTCAATGCTCGCGAATTTGCCGCTGAAATAGCAGCGCGCGCGGGTGAGAACGCCCCCGATTACGCGGCTGCCATCAAGGACGTGGAGCATTTTTTCCAGGGCGCGAACCGGCTTTCCGAGGCCGAGCCCTTGATGCGCCGCGCGCTCGCCATTGACGAGAAAAGCTTCGGGCCGGAGCATCCCAATGTCGCGATCCGCCTCAATAACCTCGCAGCATTGCTCCAAGCCACGAACCGGCTTTCTGAGGCCGAGCCATTGATGCGCCGCGCGTTCGCGATTGTTGAGAAAAGCTTCAGGCCGGATCATCCCAAAGTCGCCAGCTGCCTCAACAACCTCGCCGAATTGCTCCAGGCCACGAACCGGCTTGCCGAGGCAGAGCCCTTAATGCGGCGGCACGTCGAGATATTTCTATCCTTCACGGCCCGAATTGGTCACGAACACCCGCATTTGCAGGCGGCCTTCGGTAATTACTTTTCCCTCCTGCGGGCGATGGGCCGGAGCGAAGCCGAGGCGCGCGCCGCCGTCGAAGCGCTCATCCGCGCGCACGGCTTAAAGCCAAATTAACCGCCCCGCCCGCTCCCCCGAATCAAGGGGCCGCCATTGCGGCCGTCGGCCAATTTGGGTACAAATTGGGGATAAATTCGCCGCGCGAAAGGGGCCCTCTGGCGAGGAGGCTTTGCTTTTCTTTTCGCGGTTGCAAGCGATTGGGCTGCCTTCGCGCCTAATCGCGCCCTTCCCCGGCCTCCCAGAGCGCTTCGAGCCCCACGCGATAGGTAGGATAGGCAAGCCTTATCCCGAATTCGTCTTTGAGCTTGCGATTCGATACCCGCTTGTTCTCGGCATAAAAGCTTCGCGCCATCGGCGTCAAATCGGCGGCGTCAAGCTCTTGTTCCGGCGGCGGATCTATTCCCATCAGCATCGCGGCATAAACGATGACATCCTGCGGCGGCGCGGGCGAATCGTCGCTGACGTTAAAGATACCGCCTTGGCCTTTATGGGCGATAGCAGCTTCAATAGCCCGGCTGATGTCTTCGACATGAATGCGATTAGAGAAATGGCCCCGTTTCACGACGCGCCGCGCGGTGCCGTCCTTCAAGCTGCAAAGCGCATTGCGGCCAGGCCCATAGATTCCGGAAAGACGCAAGATGTAGACCTTCTTATCCGTCTCATTGCCGATCGCGGCCCACGACCTTTCGGCCTGGAGTCGCGCCAGGGAGCGCTCCGAGGCCGGCAGTGGCGCCATCGTTTCGTCGACCCACTCGCCGCGCCTGTCGCCATAGACGCCGACCGAGGAAAGATAGACGATCGTCTGGGGGCGTGGCGCGGTGGCCAGGCGGTGGCCAAACCTGGCCAGCACGGGATCGGCCGAGCTGCCGGGCGGAATCGAGACCAGAATGACGTCGGCCGCCGCAACCCGTTCCCCAAGGCCTGAGTCTTCGGTTCCGCCGCCGAACACAAAAGTTTCGATGTTGCCGTTTGCCGTTTCTCCGGCTTTGGCCGCCGCTCGCACTGTGCCGGCAATGGCATCGAACGAATTCGGTGACCGGGCAATGAAAAAGCGCGTGCAATAACCAAGACCGAAGGCGAAGAGTTTCATGGCGTCCGGCCTTGTTGCGTTTGCGGCGCTCCTGCGGCCGTGTCCGCCCCGGCGATTACCTCGCCTCTCGCCGCCGCCCATTCGGCTTCAACCTCTTCGTCGGTTTCGCCGGAACGCCAGCGCCGTTCCAGTTCTTCCAAACGCCCCTTTGAAACAAGCTGGCTTAGCGCCCAAACCGCCATTGCCCGGAGGAGAGGGGATGGGCTTTGCAGTTTCTCCTCTGCGAGGATGGCGAGCGATGGGTCGGAGCTGTTGCCCGCCGCGATCAGTAGATTGCGCATCAATCGCTCAAAGCCTATCCGCTTGACTGGGCTTGCCGAAAAAAGAACCCGGAACGCGGCATCGTCAAGGCGCATCAAATCGGCGATTTTGGGGGCTCCGAGGTCGCGGCGTGCCTGCAATTTCGTTCCGCGCGCCTTGGCCGCAAATTTATTCCAAGGGCAGACCGCAAGACAATCGTCGCAGCCAAAGATGCGGTTGCCTATAGCCGCCCGGAATTCGCGTCCAATATGGCCTTTGTGCTCGATCGTCAGATAGGAGATGCAGCGGCGCGCATCGAGAACATAGGGGCGCGGAAAGGCTTTTGTTGGGCAGATGTCGAGACACGCCCGGCAGCTGCCGCAATGATC
>JBPYDY010000251.1:0-2160 GCA_051986155.1 Methylocella sp. | reverse complement strand
CTCGCAGTTTCGACGGGAGCGCACTACCACGGCACCGCCGTCGACGACACGCGCTTTTATGTCTATGCCGTGCCGGCGGCCGGGATCGGCCTCGAAACCATAGATGCTGCAATCGACGAGGTGATAGCAGCGGTCGCCGCGCTGGGTGTGGAGGAGGCCGATCTGCGGCGTGCCAAAACCCGTCTCGTTGCCGAGACGATATACGCCCAGGACAACCAGGCGGCACTCGCCCGCTGGTATGGTGCGTCGCTCGCCGCAGGCCTTGCGCTTGACGACGTCACAGAATGGCCGGCGCGCATCGAGGCCGTCACGCCTGATGATGTCAGAAAAGCAGCACTTTGGCTGGATAAAAGGCGCAGCGTAACGGGCTTTCTTCTGCCCCCCAAGCAGCCTGGCACTTCGCCAAGCAGCGCGCAGGCAGACATCCCGCTCGCAGTTTAGATGCGTCATCCGCGGCGGTGCCCAACAACATCGAGGTCTGAGACTAACACATGACCGCGCTTGCCGCCGCCGAATCTCCATCACGCGCGTCGACAGTCCAAAAGCCTGTTTCAAAGGGCGGTATCGAGGCTTGGCTTGTCGAGGATTATACGGTTCCTGTCATCGCCATAGAATTCGCGTTCAAGGGCGGGGCCGCGCAGGACCCGGTTGGCAAGGCCGGCGCAGCCACGCTCCTTGCTGGGCTCCTCGACGAGGGCGCCGGACCTTACGATGCGGAGGGCTTTCATCGCGCCCTCGATGAAGATGCCATCGAGATGTCGTTTTCCGCTGACCGCGATATGCTGAGCGGGCGCATGCAGACTCTATCGCGGAACGCCCCGCGCGCGTTCGCGCTCCTCCAGCTTGCCATATCCGAAGCGCGATTGGATCTCGAGCCTTTTGAGCGCGTCCGAGATCAGATCGCGGCGACCTTGAGACGCGAAGTGAATGATCCCGACGTCGTTGCGGGGAGAAGGTTTCGCGCCTTGGCCTATCCCAACCATCCCTATGGACAGCCGGTTCGCGGCGACCTTGCGACTCTGCCCAATCTCGGCCGCACCGACTTGCTCAATATGCGCAGCGCGATGTTTGCGCGGGACAATTTGAAGATCGCCACGGTTGGTGCGATCGATGCCCCAACGCTTGCAGGTCATCTCGACGATGTGTTTGGTCAATTGCCGGCAAAGGCAAAAACGGTTCCGGTATCTTTGGCCTCTTTTTCGGGGGCCGGCAGCCGCCACATTGTTACGGTCGACCTGCCCCAAGCGACCGTCCGGTTTGGCCGGCAAGGGCTCGCCCGCAAAGATCCCGATTACATCGCCGCGATGGTTGTCAACCATATCCTAGGAGGTGGGGTTTTCTCGGCGCGCTTGTTTCGGGAGGTGCGCGAGAAGCGCGGGCTTGCCTATTCGGTCTATTCGCAGCTCATAACGCACGATCACTCCGCCTTTTTCTGTGGCAGCACGTCGACCAAGAACGAGCGCGCCGGGGAATCGCTCGCTGTCATTGAAAAAGAAATAATGAGCCTTGTGGAGCGCGGGCCGACGCAGAGCGAGCTCGACAAAGCAAAGAAATATCTGGTCGGGTCCTATGCGTTGCGGTTCGACACCTCAACAAAGATCGCCTCGCAGCTGATTTCGGTGCAATTGGATGATTTCTGTGTCGAATATATCGACGAGCGCAACCGGTTGATCGCAGCCGTGACCCTGGAGGACGCGAGACGGGCATCGAGACGGCTCTTTGGTGACGGCGCACTCCTCGTTGTTGTTGCCGGCCGCCCGGAAGGAATCTGACGGCAGCAGGCTCTTGTTCGCTGGCAGGCTCTCACCGTGTACGGGTAATTCCTCCCCAAGCTCGCCTACGCCTATTGAGAGAACGTGCGGCTAACCTGAATGATCGCAGGCGTCATGATGATTGCAAATAGCACCGGGAGAAAGAACAGGATCATCGGCACGGTAAGTTTGGGCGGCAGAGCAGCCGCTTTTTTTTTTCGGCGTGCATCATGCGGTTATTGCGGCTTTCCTCGGCAACCACTCGTAGTGCGGCGCCAAGCGGCGTGCCATAACGCTCCGCCTGAATGAGTACCGTGCCGACCTGTCTTATCGGATCGAGACCTGTTCTAAGCCCAAGGTTTTCGAAAGCCGCGCGCCGATCAGGAAGAAAGGAAAGTTCCGCCGTGGT
>JBPYDY010000250.1:0-4960 GCA_051986155.1 Methylocella sp. | reverse complement strand
TTCAATGCCTCGCGGTCGGTTCGCACGGAAATAAGTGCGGCGCTGCAGGTCGGCGAGCAGATATCCAAAAGCGCGCTAAGACGCCTACCCGAATCCTCCGATCCGCAGCGTGGTCTCGAAGAGTTGGTGGCTGCTTTCAAGGGTAACCGGCATCTGCGTGTGTCATTGTCCGGCAGCACAGCCCCCTCGGTGGAACCGCCACTCGGAGACACGCATTTCGGCGTCGCGCCGTCTTGGTTCGCCCGGCTCCTCGCAATTACGCCGCTATCCGCCGAGTTGCCCGCCGTGATTGCCGGCCGGGATTATGGGACGATTGCCATCGAGGCCGATCCCAAGAACGAGGTCCTCGAGGTCTGGAACAGTCTCGGCGATAGCCTTTTGACCCTTCTCTTGTTCTTCAGCCTCAGCATCCTGCTTACGTATTACTTCATCGGTTGCGCGCTACGGCCCTTGGATCACCTTGCTGCTGCGATCGAGAAAGTGGGACACCGGGACTATGAGGTAAGGATCGGCGGCGATACGGTGCCGGAAGTGGCGCAGCTTCAGCACAGTTACAATCGAATGGCCCTTGAGCTCAAAGCCTCAAATGAGGAGAATCACCGCTTGAACGAACGCCTCTTGACCCTGCAGGAGGAAGAACGCGCCGAGATCGCGCGGGACCTGCACGACGAAGTTAGCCCCTTTCTGTTTGCGGTCAACGCCGACCTCGCTTCCATCTCGCGCCTCGCCGAGCAAGGGCGCGGCGCCGAGATTGCCGGCCAAATCCGCTCAACCTTCGATGCCGTTTCCCACATGCAGCGCCAGATCAAGACGTTGCTGCTGCGCTTGCGACCCGGAGTTTTGGCGGATTTCGGCCTCCCATCCGCCATCATGAGCATCGTCATTTTTTGGCAGCGGCGACGGCCGGAAATTCGCTTTCATGTGAGCCTCCCTCAGGATAGTGCTAGCTTTGGTTCCTTGATCGACAAGACTGCCTATCGCATCGTTCAGGAAGGATTGAGCAATGCAGTCCGGCACGGCGAGCCAACGGAAATTTCGATAGCGGTGACGCCCTCTTCCACCAACGCTTTGGGGCCAGAATGCCTCACCGTCGAAGTGAGCAACGACGGTGCCAAGATGGAGGACGGAGCCGGATTAGGTTTCGGTTTGACCGGTATGCGGGAGCGAGTTCAGGCGCTGGGTGGGCAGCTTGTCCTTGCGCGAAAACCTGGGCTTGGTCTTTCCATCACCGCAACCCTTCCCTTAATGGCGCAATCCGAACAGTCTTACAGCTCTTCCATTGCTGGCAGCGCATGAAGGTTCTGATTTTCGACGACCACCCGATTGTTTGCGCTGGTCTGCGGCGGCTCGTCGGTATGAGAGCAGATATAAGTTTCGCCGAGGCGGCCTCTGCAAACGAAGCTCTGGCGAGTTACAAAAAAGATCGGCCGGATCTTGTCATCATGGATCTCTACCGCTGTTACCAGTGACCAATGTTGATCTCACTCCCGCTCGATCCTTATCACCTGCGGCTTTTCTGCCAAAAATCCGTCGGCAATGGAGGCGTCGAGCGCCTCGCGGACGGATTTTTCATGCGTGGCATGGGTGATTAGAATTACGGGAACGGCCTCGCCGGGCGGCGATTTGACGCCTGGGCGGCGGCGCTGCACGATGCTTTCGAGCGAAATGCCGCACTCGGCCATGCGCGTTGCAATCGCCGCCGCCGCGCCCGGCCGGTCGTAGAGCGAGAGCCTGATGTAATATCCGCCCTCGTGCATCTGCATCGGGGCGGGGGGCGCCTGCACGAGCGAAGTCACCGGCCGCCCGAATGGCGCCGAACGCACGCCCCGCGCGATATCGGCGATATCTGCGACTATTGCGGAAGCCGTCGCTTCGCCCCCGGCGCCAGGGCCAACGAGGGTCAATTCCCGCACCGCGTCGGCGTCGATCGTGACCGCGTTGGCCGCACCCATGACTTGCGCGATCGCCGTAGATTTGGCGACCATGGTCGGATGCACGCGTTGCTCGATGCCAAGCGGCGTGCGCTGCGCAACGCCGAGCAGCTTGACCCGGAAGCCGAGCTCCGCCGCCGCCTCGAGGTCGGCAGGGGTAATCGACTCAATTCCTTCAACGGTGATCGCGGCAGTGTCAATCATGGTGCCAAAGGCGAGAGAGGTCAGAATCGCGAGCTTATGCGCCGTGTCAAATCCGCCGACGTCGAAACTTGGATCGGCCTCGGCATAGCCGAGCCTCTGCGCCTCCTTGAGGCATTCCCCGAACGAAAGCCCCTCCGACTCCATCCGGGTCAAAATATAATTGCAGGTTCCATTCAAAATACCGTAGACGCGCTCGATGGAATTGCCGGCAAGACCCTCGCGCAAGGTTTTGACAACGGGGATGCCGCCTGCGACCGAAGCCTCGAAGGCAAGCGCAATGCCCTTCTCCTCCGCGAGCGCCGCCAGCCGCATGCCGTGTTTGGCGAGAAGCGCCTTATTGGCCGTAACGAAGGATTTGCCCGATCCGAGCGCCGCCTCCGCCGCGGCAAGCGCAGCGCTGTCCGCGCCGCCGATCAATTCGACAAAAAGGTCGATGCCAGGGGAGCGCGCGAGCGCCACGCAGTCGTCAACCCATTGGAAGCGCGAAAGGCTGATCTCGCGCTCTTTTCCCTTGTGGCACGCGGATACGCCGACGATGACAATCTGGCGGCCGGTGCGGCCTTGCAGTGCATCAGCCTGACGGTCCAAAAGCCTGATGACGGCGGTCCCGACGGTGCCAAGACCGGCAATGCCGATGCGCAAAGGAGACGGCATGAGTGCCCGCGGCGAAAGAATTGGCGAAAAGCGGCAGCAGGGCTTCTGCCCGATTTTCATGGTACGATCAAGGCCGGGCGGCAGGTTCTCGCGGGCGCCAAAACCCAACTTGCGCCAAGCCTGCAAAGGCTTACATTGACGGCAGCTCGGCAAACGGCCGTAACGGCCTGCGAGACCGCAAGCAATGACATTCGTTAGCTCAGTTGAAGTCACAGGCCGCAAGCCTGGTTATATCAAACTGCACGGGCCGGAAGATTTCGCCGGCATGCGCCGGGCAGGCCGGCTCGCCGCGGAAGCGCTCGATCTTTTGACGGAACATGTGCGCCCCGGCACCACCACCGAGGCGCTCGATACTCTCGTCTTCGATTTCGCGATGGCGCATGACGCCTACCCCGCGCCGCTCGATTACCGCGGTTATCGCAAGTCCATTTGCACCTCGATCAACCATGTGGTTTGCCACGGAATACCGGAGCGCCGTCCGCTCAGGGAAGGCGAGATCCTCAATATCGACGTGACGCTCATTCTAGACGGCTGGCACGGCGATTCGAGCCGAATGTTTCTTGTCGGCGAGGTCCCCAGGCGCGCCGAACGTCTTGTCGAGGTGACCTATGAGGCGCTGATGCGGGGCATTGCCGCCGTGCGCCCTGGTGCCACGACCGGCGACATTGGCGCCACGATCCAAGAATATGCCGAGGCGGAACGCTGCTCTGTCGTACGCGATTTCTGCGGTCATGGATTGGGCCGCCTCTTTCATGACGAACCGAATATTTTACATTACGGCAGGCGCGGCGAAGGCATCCCCCTAAAACCTGGCATGTTCTTCACCATCGAGCCGATGATCAATCTCGGCCGCCCGCATGTCAAAATCCTCTCCGACGGCTGGACAGCTGTGACCCGCGACCGCTCGCTCTCGGCGCAATTCGAGCATTCGATCGGCGTCACCGAGACCGGCTGCGAGGTGTTTACCTTCTCGCCAAAAGGCCTGCACCATCCGCCTTACCGCCTTGCCGGGCCAGGCGGCGCATGACGAGGGACGAAGAGGCCGCAGCGCCTCCGCATTATCTCGCGAACGGCTGCGCGAGCGCTTCCGCAAGGGGGGTGCCGACGCCGTGGCCGAGTATGAACTTATCGAGCTCATTCTCTTCCGAGCCATGCCGCGGCGGGACGTCAAGCCGCTCGCCAAAAAACTCGTCGAGCGATTTGGCTCCTTTGCGGGAGCCGTGTCGGCGCAGCCCGAGCGTCTGCGTGAGATCGAGGGGTTAGGGGAAGCCGCGATCGTTGAACTCAAGATTATCGAGGCGGCAGCCACGCGTCTTGCCAAATCCGCGATCGAAAACCGCCCATCGCTCTCGAGCTTTTCTGCCGTGGTCGACTACTGCCGCACCGCGATGGCCTTCCTCGATCGCGAAGAGTTCCGGGTGCTCTTTCTCGATAAAAAGAACCATCTCATCAAAGATTGCATGCGCCGCATAAACAGCGGCTAACGGCAGATAACGAGTCCTTTATCGTCATGCGCCGATTGCACGGCAAGCTTGTGCGCCGGATGATCGGCCAATATCCAATCATGCCGCTTGCACAAGCCAGAGAGGCCGCTTTACAGGCCTTGCGGGATATTGAGCGAGGTAAGACCCAAAGGAAAGGAGAGCGGCTGAGCGGCGCGCAGAGGCGCATCGCCGGGCCAATTCTTTTGCAAGCGTGGCCGAAGATTTCATCCGCCGCCATGTGCGGAAGCTGCGTTCTGGAAGGGAAACCGAGGTCGCGATCCGGCGTGAGTTGATCGAACGCTGGGGGCTGAAGCCTATTGTCGAAATAGGCCGCCGCGATGTCGTCGAACTTATCGAGGCTATCGCGGACGACGGCCGGCCCTATGCCGCGCATAAAGCTTTCACTTATGCGAGCAAGTTCTTTAACTGGGTAATCGGGCGCGATTTGTATGGGATCGAGGTGTCGCCATGCGCGGGCGTCAAGACAAGCGAGATTGTCGGCCGCAAAGAACCTCGCCAGCGTGTCCTAAGTGATGTCGAGATCCGGGCATTGTGGCAGGCGACCAAAGGCCTCAGCTATCCTGCCGCGCCATTCATCAAATTGTTGCTTTTGACTGGCCAGCGCCTTCGAGAAGTAGCGGAAATGTCATGGAGCGAAATCGATCTTGAACGGGCCTTGTGGACAAT
>JBPYDY010000249.1:0-2455 GCA_051986155.1 Methylocella sp. | reverse complement strand
GGAAACTGGAACCACGTAAAGGGCATGGTCAAGGAGTACTGGGGCCATCTTACGGACGAGGACCTCGACAAAATCGCCGGTAAGCGCGAGCGGCTCGAAAGCAAGCTCCACGAGCGTTATGGCCTCTCAAGGGATTTCGTGCATTGGGATGTCGACGACTGGCTGAAAGGGCAGTAGTTTTACCGCGCGTGTTTCGCGCCGCGCTTACTTGCTCACATAGCCCCGCGCGTGAACCTGTTTCGCTGGGCTTGCGGAGGCGGATCGTCATGCGAAAGGCGCGAACCCATAAATCCGATCGGTCAATCTTGCGTTGGATTGCTCTTAAGCCACCGCAGGACCTCTTCGGCGTTTTTGTCTGGCGGAAATACTGGATAGAAGACGTGCTCGATGCGGCCATCTCTGACGATGAGCGTCAAGCGTTTGAGTAGCCGCATTCCTGCCGTCTCGAATGTCGGCAGGCGCAACGCATCGCATAAGGCAAATTCACAATCGCTCAAAATGTCGAATGGAAGCCTGAGACGGCGGACCATCTCAACCTGATATTCGGCCTTCTGCGTGCTGAGGCCAAGGATGGCAGCCTTATGGTCCAAGAATTCCCGATGGCGGTCCCGGAAACTGCAAGCTTGAGGCGTGCAGCCCCGGGCGCCGGGGATCATGTCCCATCCCTCAGGCAGCAGTTTGCCGGGTACGCCGGTCATCGGATAACAGTAAATGACGGTTCTCGGCGCCCCTAGATCCGAAACGTCGACAAGTCTGCCCGCCGTCGATTGGAGAAGGAGGCGGGGCAGCCGCACTTGCCTCAGATGGTCTGCCGCTCCATCGTCCATCGGGCGGGGGAGGCCGGCTGGCAGCGGGAAATCTTGTTGCTCCATCTCAATCTCGCCCCGCCGGCGCTTTGCGCTCGCTCCAATCACAAGCCGCCCTTGGCACGGATGAGCTTCCATTCCTCCTCGCTCACCTTCTGCACCGAGAGTCGCGAGTATCTCACGAGCTGCATGTCTGCCAGCCGCGAATCATGCTTGATGGCCTCGAGCGTGACCGGCTCCTTCAGCGGCTCAATGGCGCGCACATCGACCATGCCGAATTGGCCGCTTTCATCCGTGGGATCGGGATAATAGGGTTTTGTGATTTCGATGATGCCCACAATCTCCCGCGCGCCGCCCGAATGATAGAAGAAGGCCTGCTCGCTAACCTTCATCGCCATCAAATTCAGTTTCGCGCTGTGATTGCGCACGCCGTCCCAAAAGGTTCCTTTTTTCCCGGCTTTTATTTGGTCCTGCCAAGACCAGGTCTCGGGATCGCTCTTGAGAAGCCAATGCGCCATTTGATCCTCCTATCCGTCCGGCCCGAGGGAGATCAGCCGCCTATATCGAACTCGGCTTTCGATGGCCGCGCGAGAAGGCCCGCGATGGAATCCTCAATCGTGATCCGTTCGGCAAGCACGTTGTCCACGGCCGATGCGATCGGCATCTCTATGTTCTTCGCGCGGGCAAGATCGAGGAGCGCGCCGCAAGTATATGCCCCTTCGCAGAGCCCGCCATGTGCCAAGGCTTCGGACGCCGATATACCGCGCCCGAGTTCGACGCCGAGGGAAAAGTTCCGCGACATCGCCGAGGTGCAGGTAAGAACCAGGTCGCCGAGCCCGGAAAGGCCAGCCAGAGTGGCGGTCTCGGCCCCATAGGCGCGGCCAAAACGGCTAAGCTCGGCAAACCCCCTGGCAATCAGGGCCCCGGCGGCGCTCGATCCAAGGCCGCGGCCCGCGGCGATCCCGCTTGCGATCGCGAGGACGTTTTTCGCCGCCCCGCCGATTTCGGCTCCCCTTATATCGGAGGAGGAATAGAGCCGGAAGGCCGGAGACGTCAGAACGCTCGCGAGCTTGGCCGCGAGAGCGCCATCCTGCGCGGCAAGCGTGACGGCGGTCGGCAGGCCCGCTGCAACCTCTTTTGCGAAGCTCGGACCAGAAAGGACCGCGGGCGGATTATTGGGCAAGATGGAGGCGGCGACTTGGCTCATGAACAGTCCGGTCGCGCGTTCGATGCCTTTGGCGCAAACAATAACGGGCACGCTCTTTCCCAGATACGATGCGAAGCCTTCGAGTACCGCGCGCAGCGCCTGCGCCGGAACGGCGGCAAGGACCAGGTCCGCGACCTCGATCTGCGCCGGTTCCGCGATCGGGTTGACGTTCGAAAGAAGCGGGATACCGGGCAGGTGCCGCGCATTGACACCCGTTGCCCGCATCTCTTCGATATGCGCGGAATCTCGTGACCAAAGCATGACCTCTGTGCCGTCTCGATCGCCGGGGCGCGCAACGAGATTGGCGAGCGCGGTCCCCCAGGTCCCAGCGCCGAGAATGGCAACCCGGCTCTTGTGACTCTGCGGCATTTTCTCTTGCCCTCGCGGATTTAGGTGTTCGGCGCAAACCACGTTCTAGTTCGCTGGCGGGTTGCATAGGGTC
>JBPYDY010000248.1:0-3007 GCA_051986155.1 Methylocella sp. | reverse complement strand
TCGCACCGGGGTTTCGCGCAGATCCGGAAAAATTCGCCCTAGCCGTGACGCTGTCGCGGATTACCTTTCCCTATCTCTTGTTCATTACTCTCGTCACGCTGCAATCCGCGAGCTTGAATGCGCATCGGCTTTTTGCCGCGGCGGCCTTCGCGCCGGTCGTGATGAATATGACAATGATTGTTTTTCTTTGCCTGGCTTTTTTGTTTGCCAATCCCGGGTTAGCGGCGAGCTGGGGACTGACGATCTCCGGGGCCCTGCAGCTCGCAATGACGTCCGCCGCCGCTTATCACGCCAGAATCTTCGAGCAATTTGCGCGGCCCGCATTAACCAAACACGTCAAGCATTTTCTCGTGATGCTGGGGCCAGGGGTGATCGGCTCGGCCGGCACCCAAATCGCGCTGTTCGCCGACACCATCTTAAGTTCAATGCTGCCAACCGGCGGGGTATCCTCGATTTATTACGCCGAGCGCCTCTACCAAATTCCGATTGGAGTTATCGGCATAGCGGCGGGCACCGTGCTGCTGCCCGAGATGAGCCGGTTTTTCGCGGCAGGAAATGCCCGCGGCGCTTTGCATGCGCAAACCCGCACCATGGCGCTCGCGCTCGCGCTCACTGCACCGTTCTTTATTGCCTTCATCATGATTCCCGGTGACATCATCCGCGGGGCTTTTCAGCGCGGCGCTTTCAAGGCGGACGCTGCCGCAGCCTCCGCCGCGGTGCTCACGGCTTATGGTTTTGGTATCATCGCAATCGTTCTCGTGCGTTCGGCCGTTGCAAGTTTCCAGGCCCGAGGCGACACCAAAACGCCGATGAAGGTCGCTCTTTTCGCGATCGCGATCAATGTCGCGTTGAAGATCGTGCTGTTCAAGCCCATGGGTGCGCCTGGGCTTGCGGCCGCGACCGCGGCTGGCGCGTGGATCAACCTCCTCGCCTTGTGTTTTCTCGCGATCCGGCAGGGCGCAATGAGAATCGATCTGTTCCTTTGGAAGGTTGCCACCGTGGTGACCACGGCTTCCCTCGCGCTGTCGGTTTTTGCGCTCTTTGCCGCCAGCCCTGCTCAGCGGTTGACAGCCGGGTTCGGACATTTCGCCAACGTTGCCGAGGTCATGCTCCTTGGCGCGTCTGGCGCGATCGTCTATGTGCTCGTCCTCGTTGCCGGACTGCGCATCGCTGGTATCGGGCTAGCCCAGTTGCGAGCCTGAGTTTCCGGCCTCAGAGTGCAAGCGCGTTCAGCACCCGCGCCCAGCTTCTTGCACCCTTGTGGAACGACAAAAGCTCGTATTTTTCGTTCGGCGAGTGAATCCGGTCGTCTTCGAGGCCAAAGCCGATCATCAACGTGTCCATTCCAAGATCGCGCTTGAAGGTGCCGACAACCGGAATCGAGCCGCCGCAACCAACAATAACCGGTTCTTTGCCCCATTCGGCCTGCAACGCCCGGGTTGCCCACGACAGAGCCTCGGAACTGAATGGCAGCTGCAGCGCGCTTGATGCCCCATGCGAGGCAAATTCGGCACGGCAATCGGCGGGCAGGCGCTCTTTGACGAAAGCCCGGAAGGACTGGGCGATCTTGCGTGGATCCTGCGTGCCCACAAGCCGAAAAGAAAATTTGGCGCTCGCTTGCGCCGGGAGCACGGTTTTCGAACCCTTCCCGGTATAGCCCGCAACGATCCCGTTGACGTCGCAAGTTGGCCGCGACCAGATCATTTCGAGCACGCTGCGGCCCTGCTCGCCCGCCGGCACCGAAAGGCCAACCTGGCCAAGAAAAGCGGTCTCGTCAAAGGGTAATTCGCGCCACTGCTGGGCTACGTCGTCCGGCAGCTCGCTCACGCCATTATAAAAGCCGGGGAGCGTGATGCGCCCTTTTTCGTCGCGCAGATCGGCAATGATTTGGGCAAGCACATGAATCGGGTTGACCGCGGCGCCGCCAAACATGCCAGAATGAAGATCACGACCGGCGGCATGGATCACGACTTCATCCAGCACCAGGCCTCGCAGCATAGCCGTCACCGCCGGGGTCTCGCGGTCCCACATATTGGTGTCGCAGACCAGCGCCATATCGGCCGTGAGTTCGGCTTTGGTTTTGGCAAGAAGTTCGGGCAGCGACGGCGATCCCGTCTCCTCCTCGCCTTCTAGGAGAAAGGTAATGTGGCAGGGCAGGCCGCCGGTTTCATGAAACGCGCGGCAGGCCTCCACAAAGGTCATGAGCTGGCCCTTGTCGTCGGCGGCGCCGCGCCCGGTAATCCGCTTGCCTGTTGCGGTTTCGACAATGCGTGGCTTAAAAGGCGGGCTCTCCCATAAATCGAGCGGATCGGGCGGCTGCACGTCATAATGGCCGTAAAAGAGGAGATGGGGCACGTCCGGACGCGCGGCCCTGGCATTGCCGGTCACAATTGGATGGCCCGAGGTTTCCCACTCCGAGGCCTCAAAACCGATGCTCTTGAGCTCGTCCGCTAGCCATTCGGCCGCCCGTTTGCAGCCGCCGGCAAAGGCCGGGTCTGTGGAAACTGAAGGGATCGCGATGAGCTCAAAAAGCCGCCCCAGCGCTGCATCGAGATTGGTGTCGATTTGTTCCAAGACCTTGTCGAGCGCGGCCATATGACCTCCATTTCAGTCTTTTAGATGCAAAGCGGCTAGCCCTGCCACTGGCGATTTGGCTCAATGCTATATTATAGGTCCGTGTTGTCTCAATCGCCATTCGGGCCAATAATCCGGGTTAGGGGCGGAAATGCGCCAGCTGCCAGGCCGTGCAAAGGGATGCCGCGAGATGGGATATGATGCAAAAACGCCGGCAGTGGCCGGCGCGCCAAAGCTCGACATCCTTGCCCGATTGGAGGCGATCGTCGGCGCAAGCCATGTCATCTCTAACCTTGACGCCATGGACGGGTTTTTGAGCGAGCCGCGCGGCCGCTTTCATGGGAGCGCGCTTTGCGCCGTTCAGCCGGCCTCCACTGAAGAGGTCGCGGCCATTCTGAGACTCTGCAACGAACTCAGCATTCCCGTGGTCCCT
>JBPYDY010000247.1:0-7155 GCA_051986155.1 Methylocella sp. | reverse complement strand
AATTGTCGTCTCGGTCTGCGCGGGCGTTGGCTTATTTATTCATATATACGGCGAGCGCTGGCTCATTGCCGGTTCCCGCCACCTCCTTGCCCCGCCGCACGGATTTGGCGCGCAGTGATCCGGGCCTGCGCGAGGAAATCCCAGAACTGCCAGCAACATGGCCAACTGGCGGTATCGAAATGAGTCTTGATCCTGCTTACACAATGGCATGAAGATTAATCCGAACAGCACGCTGCTCATGATCGGTGATTCGATCACCGACTGCGGCCGCGCGCGGCCGATCGGCGAAGCCGCCGGCTGGGATCTCGGCAATGGCTACGTCTCCCTCATCCACGCCGTGCTCGGCACTACCTGCCCCGGGCAGAACATCCGCATCCGCAACTTAGGCGTCTCCGGCAATACCGCGCGTGATCTCGCCGCTCGCTGGCAGTCCGATGTTTTGGATCTCAAGCCCGAGTGGCTCTCCGTCATGATAGGCATAAACGATGTCTGGCGTCAGTTCGATGCTCCCCTGCAAACGGAATGGCACGTCTCGCTTGACGAATATGCTTCCACTTTGGAGAAACTGGTCCGCACCACCGGGCCTCAGCTCAAGGGATTGGTGCTCATGACACCCTACTTCATCGAACCCAACCGGGCGGAGCCAATGCGGGCGATGATGGACCAGTATGGGGAGGTTGTGCTCCAACTCGCGGGGAAATACCAAGCCATCCCGGTAGATTCCCAGGCCGCGTTCGATGCCATCTTGACGGAAGTTCATCCTATGACGTTGGCAGGCGACCGGATTCATCCTACTCCGACGGGCCATATGATTCTTGCTCGGGCTTTTTTGAAGGCTCTCAACGATACTTAGATGAATGTTGCACCGAAGTCCGTCTTCCCAAAAAAATGATTGTTCAGATCGCCGTTCCCAATGATACACTTCATCTGGCACGGCAAGGAGAAGCGCGTTGTTCGCAACCACTCTTAGCCGCCGCACGCGAGCGTTGGGTCTGCGAAGCCTCGGCCTTGCTGTTTGCCTAGTTGCGTTGTCCTTGGGGCTGCTTGGCAGTTTGGCCGCCGACAGTTCGCAAAAAAAATGGAGTTTGTTGAAAATCGCGAGCGAAGGGGCGCGCCCTCCTTACAATTATCTGGAGAACAACAAGCTCGCCGGCTTCGAGATCGATCTGGCGCGGGATTTATGCGCGCGGATGAAGGTTTCCTGCACTTTCGTCACCCAAAACTGGGACGGGCTTATTCCTGGCCTTCTCGCGCATCAGTATGATGCCATCATGGCGGCGATGGAAATTACGGATGAGTCTCGCAATCAAATCGCTTTCAGCAAACCTTACATCCGGATGCCTTCCGCGATTGTCACCCTCAAGGACCATACGTCGCTCGATACGAGTCCGGCAGGCCTCATTGGCAAGACGATAGGTGTCGAATCGGGCGGGGCTCACCAAGCCTACGCCGAGGACGTCTACAAGCAATCGGAGATTCGTCCCTATGCGTCGCTCGAGGAGGCTATTCTCGACCTCGCCGAAGGGCGGATCGACGTTGTCATTGGAGATGAGGATGCGGTTGCGAGTTTTCTGAAAACGCGCAAGGAAGGGGAATGCTGTGTCATTGTCGCGGACCTGCCGCGCGATCCGGCCTATTTCGGCGACGGGATCGGTATTGGTTTACGCAAGGAGGACAAGACCCTGAAGGCGATGTTCGAAAAAGCCTTGGACTCAAGTATGGCAGATGGCACATTCGCAAAGATCAGAGCCAAGTATTTTGACTTCAAGATAAATTAGCCGCGCCGCCAACGCCGCAAATCCCTGGGAAAGAAGCCCATGGCAAGCATTGCGTTTCTTGGCCTCGGCGTCATGGGCTATCCCATGGCCGGCCACCTCAAAAAGAAGGGCCATGACGTCACGGTCTACAATCGCACCGCTGCACGAGCCGAGAGATGGGTGGAAGAGTTCGGAGGGTGCAGCAAGCCGACGCCAAGCGAGGCCGCGAGAGGCCAAGAATTCGTCTTCGCTTGCGTCGGCAACGACGCCGATTTGCGTGCCGTAACCACCGGAGCGCGGGGCGCCTTCGAGAACCTGGAACAAGGGGCGATTTTTGTCGATCACACGACTGCCTCCGCCGAGGTCGCGCGCGAACTCCATGCGGCCGCGCGCGCACGAAGCTCGGGCTGCATCGATGCGCCCGTCTCCGGCGGTCAGGCTGGCGCGGAAAACGGTGTGCTTAGTGTCATGTGCGGCGGCACACACGAGGCTTTCGAAAGGGCCGAGCCAATTATCAGCTGCTATGCGCGCGCGTGCCGGCTGATGGGGCCTGCCGGATGCGGCCAGCTCACCAAAATGGTCAACCAGATCTGCATTGCTGGTCTGATTCAGGGCTTGGCCGAAGGCCTCCACTTTGCCGGGCGCGCGGGGCTCGATCCAAATGCGGTTGTCGAAATTATCAGCAAAGGCGCGGCGCACTCCTGGCAAATGGATAACCGCCACCTTACTATGAGCGCGGGCAAGTTCGATTTCGGCTTCGCGGTAGATTGGATGCGCAAGGATCTCGCGCTGTGCCTGGAAGAAGCACGCCGGAACGGCGCAACGCTCCCTGTCGCGGCCCTGGTCGATCAATTCTATGCCGAGGTTCAAAAGATGGGCGGCGGGCGTTGGGACACCTCAAGTCTCATCGCGCTGCTGGAGCGCTGACGATGATGCTATTTCAGCAACCGGAGATCCACGTCCGCGTCTGAAATCCGTTCTTCCATCTGCCGCTCCTGGCGGCGGACAGCATACATGAAAATGATCACGCCAGCGGCCACGCCGGCAAGCGCTGCGGCGCCAAAGGGGCCGGTCACGCGATGGATCGATTCGCCGAAGAGATAGGCGCCGATCCCGAAAACAGCCGCCCAGATGATGCCCCCGGCGGCGTTGAACAACAAAAACGGCCTCCATTCGTATTTATTCACGCCAGCAAGCAGCGCCGCAAATACGCGCAAGAATGCCACGAACCGGCCAAAAAAAACGATCTTGGCGCCGTGCCTGGCGAAGAGGTACTGCCCCAATCTCAGTCTTTTTTCCGGAAGCTGAATAAATTTGCCGTAGCGCAGCAGGAATTTTACGCCCCACGTCCGGCCGACCCAAAAGCCGATATTGTCGCCCAGCATCGCTCCTGCAGCCGCGCAGGCAATGACAAGGGCAATCGCAAGCGTGCCGGTCGCGCCGGCATAGATGGAAGCCAGAACGAGGACCATCTCGCCGGGAAGAGGAACGCCCGCGCTCTCAAGCATGACAATGAGAAAGACGACCCAATAGCCGTGTTGCGCGACGAGCGGTTGCAAATGGCTCAAAAACACCGAAGTATCTGCTCCACACTCCGCCTACTTATATGGCCCATGCGCGCCCGATCCGATACGCAATCGTGACCGCTTGGGCAAGCCTCGGCGAGCAACAGACAGGCTGAAAGCACGGACCTTCCGGCCATTGCTTTTTGTGGCGGAGCAGCGGCACACTCCGGCGTATTGCCGATTTTTGACACGCCAGAAGCACGTTTTTTCGTAGTGATAGCAATATAAAAACGTGTTTCAGCCGCAGCCTTGCCGCTGTCGCCGACTAATAGAGCCAAGGTCATCGAGGTTAAGCCAATGATAAAGCTCCGAAGTCTCATTCGGCGGTGTGCAATGGGAACTAATCTAATGCTTGCGCGTTTATGCCTTAACCTTTGTTAGAAGTGCGCGTTTATACCTTAACCTTTGTTAGAAGAAGGTCTTACTCCGATGGATGAAGCTGATCTTGAGTATGAACCGCCCCCGATTATCCCTCGCCCGCTTGGCGGCCGGCTCGTGATTGTGTCCAATCGGGTACCGGCGCTTTCGGATGCGCCGGCAGCGGGAGGACTCGCAATCGCGCTCGAGTCAGTCCTCAAGGCAGAGGGGGGACTGTGGTTTGGCTGGTCTGGCGAAGCCTCAAAGGACAGCGAACCGGGGCCGCGAGCATGGACGAAACGGGGAATCACCTTCGCGGTGTCCGATCTTTCGCCCCGCGACATCGAGGAATATTACCATGGCTTCGCCAACCGGGCGCTGTGGCCTGTCTGCCATTACCGGCTGGATCTTGCCAATCTCTCAGATTCCAACGCCGCTGCCTATTTCCGGGTCAACACGCAGTTTGCTCATCAGCTCCACAAGATGCTGCGCCGGCAGGACGTCGTCTGGGTTCACGACTACCACCTCATTCCGATCGCCAGCTATTTGCGCCGGCTCGGCTGCGCCAACCGGATAGGTTTTTTCCTGCACATCCCTTGGCCGGGACCGGAGGTGGCAAGCGCCTTGCCGGCTTATGAGCAGATCCTTCAAGCCTTTGGCGCTTATGACGTCGCCGGCTTTCAGACCGAGACCGACGCGAACAATTTCTGCGCCTGTCTCGCAGCCACCAAAGCTGGACATCGCATCGACAGTCATTGGTGCGAGATCGGCGGCCGCAGACTTCAGCTTCGCGCTTTTCCCATCAGCATCGATTGCGAGACTTTGGCCAAGCAAGCGCAGGCTGCCAATAAAAACCCGGTCGTCAAACGCACTCTGTTGAGCCTCGACGGGCGGCCTTTCATTCTTGGCGTCGACAGGCTCGACTATTCCAAAGGCTTGAAGCACCGTCTGGAGGCATTTGCCTTATTCCTCGAGCGCTCGCAATGGGCATCGCGGCGGCGCGTGGCCATGTTGCAGATCACGCCGAGGTCGCGGCTGCAAGTTCCGGAATATGCCGAATTGCAGCGAGAACTCGCCGAGGAAGCCGGCCGCATTAATGGCAAATTCGGCGACGTCGACTGGACTCCGTTGCGCTACATCCACAAGACGCTGAGCCATTCGACGCTGGCGGGGCTTTACCATAACGCGAGCGTCGGTGTCGTGACACCGCTGCGCGATGGCATGAATCTGGTCGCTAAGGAATATGTGGCAGCGCAAGCACCGGATAACCCGGGCGTGCTCGTGTTGTCGCAGTTTGCCGGCGCGGCTCAGGAGCTCAAGAGCGCGCTGCTCGTCAATCCCTACGACATTGCGGCGACCGCAGCCGCCATCGCCCAAGCCTTGTCGATGCCGATTGAGGAACGCAAGCAGCGCTGGAGGGACATGATTGCCGTGCTGCGGGCAAATACGGTGCACGATTGGGCGGATGATTTTCTCAAGGCGCTTGACGGGGTCGAGGAGGCGGCGGAAAACGTCAGGCCTCCGCTCGACGGCGTTGCGGCGCTCGCCAAGGCGGCAGCGCGCCTCCGGGCCTATCCTTAATCAAACGTATTATGATTGAAAAATGAACAAAAAAAGAACTTGTCACGAAGAACAAATGGTGTACATTGAAACTCGCGCAATGCCGTTGCGCAACTCCTTTGCTCGTGCCAGAAGGAAAAATCACCGTGACAATCGCAAATCTCCGTCTCGTGGAAGGGACGTCCGTGGACAAATCCAAGGCGCTCGAAGCCGCATTGTCGCAGATCGAACGAGCTTTCGGCAAGGGCTCGATCATGCGGCTCGGCAAAAATCAAAAGGCGGTCGAGATCGATACGGTACCGACAGGATCTCTCGGCCTCGATATCGCGCTTGGCGTTGGCGGTCTCCCGCGCGGCCGGGTCATTGAGATCTACGGTCCCGAGTCCTCGGGCAAAACTTCCCTGACATTGCATGTCATCGCCGAGGCCCAGAAAAAGGGCGGCGTGTGCGCTTTCATCGACGCCGAACATGCGCTCGACACGGTCTATGCCCGCAAGCTCGGAGTGAATCTCGAGGATCTTTTAATCTCGCAGCCCGATACAGGCGAGCAAGCGCTCGAGATAACCGATACACTGGTGCGCTCGGGTGCGGTCGATGTGCTGGTCGTGGATTCCGTTGCCGCCCTTACGCCCCGCGCGGAAATCGAAGGCGAAATGGGCGATAGCCAGCCTGGCCTCCAGGCAAGACTCATGAGCCAAGCGCTGCGCAAGCTCACCGCCTCGATTGCGCGCTCGCAAACGACAGTCATCTTCATCAATCAGATCCGGATGAAGATTGGTGTCATGTATGGCAGCCCGGAAACGACGACTGGCGGAAACGCGCTCAAATTTTATGCCTCGGTGCGGCTCGACATCCGCCGCATCGGCTCGATCAAGGAGCATGACGAGGTCACCGGAAACCAGACCCGCGTAAAGATCGTGAAAAACAAGGTCGCACCGCCGTTCAAGCAGGTCGAATTTGATATCATGTATGGCGAAGGCATCTCGAAGACCGGCGAACTTATCGATCTTGGCGTGAAGGCAGGCGTCGTCGAAAAATCCGGAGCGTGGTTTTCCTATGACAGCCAAAGGCTCGGGCAAGGCCGGGAGAATGCAAAGAATTTTCTCAAGAACAATCCGCAGATCGCCGGGCGGATCGAGCAAGAAATTCGCGAAAACGCGGGCCTCATCGCCGAGCGCATTCTCGAAAATGCCGAGGCGGACGAGACAGCGGGCTAGGTTTGGCACCCGCATGGGTGCGCCCTCCTTCGCGGGTATCCCTTTCCGGCCTCCCCTGGCCCGCACAGGAACAGGGGGGCGCGCCGTTGTGGCAGCCTCAGCGCTTTGGCGGCGAAAGTTTTTTGCACTTGCCGGAAAGCCATTGTTTTAAGGCTTCCAAGCCCCAAGGGACATCAGCGGCACCCTCCGCTGCGTCAACAGAATCTCCCAAAAGGGCGACCCGGCCGCGTCGCGCAGGCTCAATCGCGATCTCGCCGGGGGCGTGCCGTGCCGAGCCAATTCGATCTGGGCCGACACGGCCTGCAAGGCGGACGTGGGTGGCGGCGAGACAACGAGCCTTGCGTTTTGGACGCATGCCGGCGATCTCACGCTCGAGCGCCGGGGACCCCCGCAGGCGGGGATAACCTCAGTCTCTCGGCAAGCCCGCCGATAAGAGGGAGAGTAGGCTGCAGCGCCGAGGCGCGCCGAAGTGTCGCGGCAAGAGGCCAAGCGTTTCCTTTCCGGCGCCATTCCACTCTCATTCCCTCATCGCCCGGGCGCAACTCTTATGCGTGACGCCGGCGTCGATATTTGCAGGCACGGCCAGAAGGGTGCGGCCCCAAAGGCACGCGGTGATCAACTCCTGCCCGTTTGCCGCAACAACCCCTTACCGTTCGGGCACTGGTATCCTACATTTGCATGGTGAGCCGCTTCATCTTG
>JBPYDY010000246.1:0-4217 GCA_051986155.1 Methylocella sp. | reverse complement strand
TGGCGGGAGGCGTCACCCATGTGTCCGGTACGAAACGTCACCTAATGGCCCCACACCGATCATTGGTTCAACCTTGCGCTTTATCGCGCTTCAATACCCGGCCTTATCGAGGTCCTTAGCTCGGATGCGCATGCTGCCAATATAATCCCGTATGCAATCTGCATCGCCGGTGCAACACGAAAGCCTTGCCCGGCCTCGCGCAAGCAGGAAGCCGCAGTCCGGCGACGACACGCGGCCATCGAATTTCGCAATAACGGTCTTCCCGGAAAAAGATGACAGGCCGGGTAGAGGCATTATCGTGGCGGATGTGGGCTTATCCGCAAGCCGACGGTGCATAATAGGGGTTAGCTCGTTCGCACAGCGCGCCACCAATCTTGTATTGCAGCTTCGGGCGGGCAGCAGGATCGCATCAGGTGCAAAAGCTTGCCAAGCATCGTGATGTCTATCTGAAACCGTGGTCAGCACTGGTTTTCCAGCAGCGATCGCAGCCTCAAATGCGGCGGCCAATCCCTGTTGCATCGCTTCAAGCTTGCCGAACTTGCTGAGGACGACGAGGCGGAATGGCCAAGAGGTTCGCTGATCAGGCCGGCGACCTTCGTCCCAGAGGCTCGCCGGGCGGTTACCATTGCGTTAGAACAGAGCTGCGCCTCTCAACCAGGGAGAAAAATCGCGGTTTGGCTCATTGCCAAATCCAAAAATAAACGATCCAGCTCGCCGTTCCAGCCCCGGCGGCCAGCGCAACAAATATGGTTGCCGCAAGCCGGCGCAAAACCCGCCGGACATAAAAGCCAGAGATTTTCCAGCCAAGGACGATCGACCAAAACGCCGCCCCGCCAAGCAGAAGAGCACGCAGCGGGCTCGCAAATCCGAGCGAAATTCCTTCGGCACGCAGCATAGTCACCGTGAGACCGCTCAATCCCAAAAAAACCCCGCACCCCGCGACGGGTATGAGGCATTGCGCCAAATGGTGAAAATGCGCGCGAGGCGAAGGTCCAAGGCTTATTGCGGCAAGCCACAGGCACGCCGAAATCAGAGCGCCAATCGCAATCGCCGTCGCGGTGATATATGCCAGCAGCACGCCGCCATCGAGAAGCGTCATTTGGTCATGGGCGCGCGGATAGTCGGTTAGGATCCACCATGGCGGCTCGAGGGTCAGCGGCCACAAAATATCATGCGCGACGAGCCAGGCTGCCAGTGCCTGTTTGAGCGCGGCGTACCATGGGCTGACGCTCCAATGAAAGGCGCCGATTGCAATGCCCATCAGGCCGAAGATGATGAGCAGGCTCTCCCAGGGTTTTGCTGTCGCGCCTGCGACATTGAGGATTTCATGGTTTGGCGAGCGCGGCGAAAGGCTAATCGCGCCGCGAAATCCGCTGCACCGGCCGCAGATGTGACAGTCGGCGGCTCCGCGCATCGTCTTGATTGGCACGAGCGGCGCGCAATTGACGGCCCGCACGCCGGTATTGCCGGAGCGGCGTGAGCGGGCCCAGGCTTCTTGATCGACGGCGAAATGCACTGGAGCGAGCTTGGCGAGCAACCCAAAGACGCCGTTCACCGGGCAAAGATAACGGCACCAGACACGTTTGTTGCGGCCGTAAAGATAACCGGTCACGATCGCGCCAATGGTCGAGCCGCCAAGTATCAACAACGCCGGCTTGGGATATTGATAGACGCTGACCATTTGGCCGTAGATCGTGGTTAGAGCAAAGGCGAAAAAAGGCCAGCCCTTCCAAGTGAGCCAGCGCGGCGTCGCATGGCCTCTGCCGACCCGGCTTGCCGCTTCGCTCAACGCGCCTTCGGGACAGAAAATGCCGCACCAGGCGCGGCCGGCCAAAACCATGCTGAGAAGCACAAACGGCCACCAGATCCCCCAAAAAATGAATTGCGCAAAGAGAGCGAGGTTATTCCAGATATGCGCGTGCGGTTCCGGCAACGGCAAAAAAGCGGGGACGGCAACAAGCAGGACATAGACGAGGACGACGGCCCATTGGATCTGCTGAATGAGGCGCTGGTTGCGCCGCAGGGCCTCGCCCAGCGCTTGAAGCCTCACCTTGCTCATTTCGCGATCAAGACGGCCTTCGGGGCATCGGGATGAAAATCGTCGAAGAAAGGATATTCACCGGGCTCGAGGGTCCGGAAGACGAGAACGGCGGTGGTCTTCGGAGCAAGCACCTTTTCCTTATGCAATTCGCTTGATTCGAATTCCGCGGGCGTTTCGCCGTCATTGCGCAAAAAGAGTTGAAACCGTCTGTTGGCAGGCACTTCGAGGCGCAATGGGTCGACTGCCCCGTCCTGGAACGCGATTGTAAAAACCGGTTCGTCTCCTGCAAAGACGCAAGCCGTGCCGGGCGCAAAAGCGAAAACAGCGAGAATAAGGAATCGGATACGCAAGGCGCCGATCTCCCTAGCGCTTTCAGTAGGCGCCCTTCTTTCCAATCCCGGCGTAAATGAACTCATATTCGACAACGAAGGCTTTGAACCACGGTGCAACCCCCGTTTCTTTGTCGACGTGGCGGCCGAAATGGATGTGCGGATTCTCGCTCGGGGGCGCGATGGTGAGTAAAAGCTTGTATTTGCCTGGGCCCATCATTTTGACGTTGTCGCCGTAGTGCGGCCCGTCGTTCGCGACCATCGGCATGAGCGTGCCCTTCCGCGATTCGTTCTTGTCGAGCTTCGTCAGCTCGTAGCCAACCGTGAGATAGGGGATCCAGTCGCCCTGCGCAAAGCCATTCACGTTATTCCTTGCGGCTTTGATGTCGGCTTCGAGATGCACGTCGGATTGAGATGCGGGGAGCATAATGTTTGGGGGGTCCATTTCGACTGGCTGGAGATAAACGGCGGCGATCTCCATGCCGTTTTTCTCTTGCGATGCGCCGGCAGGATATTCCTTTGCCTGCGCAAGCCCCCTTAATACGATCAGAGCTGCAACACAAAACAAAGTAAACCTTGTCACGCTCATTTAGCTGTCCCCGTGGGCCCGCTCACCAGATGCTTAATAGACTATCATCTGTTCGACTTCAATCGAATCCTATATTCGCGGAAGGATTACTAATATTCCAGTGAGTTCTTAAGATTTATTCTAAATAACGCTTTATAGACCTTCTAATCTACTCTGCACTCAACCTCTGACCTTGCAATCCTAACCCCAGCGCGGCGCGCAGGCGCCTGCGGCCCGAGGGTGTTGAAACGATTCCAAAGCGCAGCCATTCCGGCCGGGCATCGAAGCGGCGCGTAAGGATCCCGGCCTGCGCGAGTCTCTCATAGAGACGCTGCGCTTCGCCGTGCCGAACGAACCGAAAGAGCGGCGTGCCGCCGACAAACGCAAAGCCCGCTGCCGCCAAAATCTTGTCGACCGCGGTTGCGTCTGTCTGCAGCCTCTCCCGCGTCACTGCGAGCCATTCTTTATCCAACAAGGCCCTTGTGCCGATGGCGATCGCCGCGCCAGAAACCGGCCAAGGGCCGAGTGCTTCACGAAGCCTTGCTGCGGTCTCGGCTGGCGCAATCGCAAAACCGAGGCGAAGCCCTGGAAGACCATAGGTCTTCCCGAAAGATCTCAACACGATGACTCCGCTCGCCGGCATTTTTGGAACAATGCTGGCGCCGGGCACGAAATCGGCGAATGCTTCATCGACGATGAGGAGGCTACCGTGCTCGGCGAGAGCCGCCGCCAAGGCGAGCAGGTCTTGTCTAGCGACGAGCCTTCCGTCGGGATTGTTGGGATTGACGATGATCGCGATGTCGTGGTGTTGGAGCGCGGCAGGCTCGGCGGCAATGGTCACTTTGGCGCCGCTTGCCGCAAAACTCCGGACAAACTCGCTATAGGTGAACCCCAAAATTCCGGCGCTCCGCGCCGGGATGAGGCGAGCCAGCCAATTAATGATCGCTTGGCTTCCGGGGGCGGCAACGGCTTGCGCATGCGTGGGTACGTCATATGCTTTGGCCGCCGCTTCTTCCAATGTACGGAGCTCGCCGGAATCCGGCAGCCTCGTCAAGCATTCCGCTGGCAAATCAATGCAAGGATAGGAGTTAGGATTAACGCCGGTTGAGAGATCGAGCCAAGGTTCGGGCGCTTGTGGAAAGGCAGCCCGCGCGGCGGAAAGATCGCCGCCGTGTTCGGCTTGGAGCGATATTGACCATGCGAGGCAAGAGGATTCATCCATGGGCTTTTCTGAAACTTTTGCGCTTGCCGTCCTCGCGGTCGCAATAGAGGCTTTTGT
>JBPYDY010000245.1:0-4233 GCA_051986155.1 Methylocella sp. | reverse complement strand
AGGGGCGCGGAAGGAACGCCGCCGCCGCCGGACTTGTGTCAGATGTTCGGCTTGACAAAGTCGGAAGCAGCGACAGTTGCGGCGCTTGTCCAGGGCTACAACCCTCGGGAAATCGCCAGAACGCGCCGGATCGGCTATACAACGGTCCGCACGCATCTCCGATCGGCCTTCGCCAAAACTGGCACCCGCCGCCAGGCCGCGCTAGTCGCGCTCGTTCTCCGCTGCGCGCGACTTGAGGGATGAGACACCGGACCGGCGGCCCGCCTATTTCTTGTCCGCCGTCGCGTCCGTGGCAAGCTGCATTTTCACGATCTTGTCGGGATCGGTGACCTTCCCATTGGTTGCCTTATCGCCCTTCTTGATTTTGTCGACCACGTCCATGCCTGAGGTGACCTCGCCCACGATCGTATATTTGTTGTTCAAGAATGGCGTGTCGGCAAAGCAGATGAAGAATTGCGAATTTGCCGAGTTCGGATCCGCCGAGCGGGCCATACCGACGGTGCCGCGCCTAAACGGTTCGGCAGAAAATTCCGCCGGAATGTTGGGGAGATCGGATTTGCCCATCCCGGTGCCTGTGGGATCGCCCGTCTGGGCCATGAATCCGTCGATGACGCGGTGGAAGACAACGCCATTATAAAAACCGCGCTTCGTAAGTGTCTCGATTTGTGCCACATGCTTTGGCGCAAGATCGGCGCGGAGTTTTATTGTAATCCGGCCATCCTTGGTGTCGAGATAGACCGTATGCTGAAGGTCCGCGGCCGGACCGGCGAAGGCAGCGGGCGGCCATGCGCAACTCGCCCCAAGAGCCAACATTAAGCCGGAAAATGTGAGCACGCTTCGAAGTGTCATTTGATCTGATCCTCCAGGAATACATGCGCCTGCCTATTGCGGCTTGCGCATTTTTGCGAGTGCAGCCGCAACAGCCTTCGGCACGAAGGGCGACGGATCGCCACCGAGCGAGGCGATCTGGCGCACCAATGTCGCGCTAATGTGACGAACATCGGGCGAGGCAGGCAAAAACACGGTCTTGATTTCCGGCGCCATCAACGCATTCATCGCTGCCATTCGCATTTCGCCATCGAGATCCGTTCCGTCGCGCAGGCCGCGAAGCAGGAGTGCCGCTCCCGAATCCCGTGCGGCCTCGACCGCAACGCCAAAGAAGGTGCGTACCGAAAGCTCGCACCTTTGGGCTGGCGCAAGCTCGCTGCAGACTTCCTTGAGAAGGCGCGTGCGCTCCTCGATGCCAAACATCGGCGCCTTTCCCGGATGCACACCGATCGCGACGATGAGCTCATCGCAAACCGCGCCGGCACTTTTGATAATGTCGACATGGCCATTCGTCAAAGGATCGAAAGAACCGGCATAAAGCGCGATCCGGCTCATGCTCCCCTCCACACGCGCGTGATAAACCAAACCCGCTCAATGTACCCCAAGTTTCTTTTGCAGGCTGGTCGAGGAAGTCGTGTATTGGAACGTCAGCCTCTTGCCTGGAAAGACATAGTGATAGATCTTTTGCGCGGCGAGTGCGCCTTCGTGAAAGCCGCATAAAATGAGTTTCAGCTTGCCCGGGTAATGGTTGATGTCGCCGATCGCGAAAATGCCTGGCACGTTGGTCTCGAAAGTTCCAGTGTCGACTGGAACGAGATTCTCGTGCAGGTTCAAGCCCCAGTTGGCGACCGGTCCGAGTTTCATCGTGAGTCCGAAAAAGGGAATGAGTTTTTGGCAAGGGATTTCTTGCGATCGGCCGCTTGAATCCTTGAGGGTTATCGAGAAGAGTTCACCCGCTTCGCCGGTCAAGGCTGCAATCTGGCCGATGCGCAGGTCCATCCGCCCGGCGGCAACAAGCTCCCGCATCGCCTTTACCGAATGCGGAGCGCCACGGAAATCATCGCGCCTGTGAACCAAAGTCAGATGCTTTGCGACCGGTTGCAGATTGAGGGTCCAATCGAGGGCCGAATCGCCGCCGCCGGCAATGACAACATGCCTTCCGCGAAAATCGTCCATTTTGCGCACGGAATAAACGACCGACATGCCCTCATAAGCCTCTATGCCTGGAACCGGCGGCTTTTTCGGCTGAAACGATCCCCCGCCGGCGGCGACGATGACGCTTTTGCATTCAAAGATTAGGCCGCCGCTCGTGCCGAGGCGAAACAACGGAGCCTCGGCACTTCCGAGCACTTCAAGGCTTTCGACCATTTCGTCAAAATGAAAGGTAGGGTGAAACGGCTCGATTTGCTGCATCAACGCATCGACGAGGCCTTGCCCTGACAGTTTCACAAAGCCCGGGATGTCGTAAATCGGCTTCTCGGGGTAAAGCTCGGCGCATTGCCCGCCGGGTTTCGGCAGGATGTCGATGAGATGCGCTTTGATGTCGAGAAGACCGAGCTCGAACACGGCGAAAAGGCCTGCCGGCCCAGCGCCAATGATGACGACGTCGGTCTTTATGGTTTCATTCATTCTTTGCTCCGGGCACAGATTCTGTTCAGATAAAATCTTTGTCGGCCGAGAAGTCGGCGCCGCGCGCAGCCAGCAGTCTGAAATCAAATGCTCGCGAATGCCGCCTCGGCAAGCGATCCTCAGCCTTGCCGCTCTGGGGTGGTGACGACAAGCCCATCAAGTTCCTGCGTGACCTTGATCTGGCAACAAAGCCGCGAATTCGGCTGAACCTTATAGGCAAAATCGAGCATGTCTTCTTCTTGATCCGAAGCCTTGCCAGTTAGGCTAGTCCATTTTTCGTTAACATAGACGTGGCATGTCGCGCAGGCGCAGCCGCCGCCGCATTCGGCGGTAATTTCGGGGATCGCGTTGCGGATGGCGCTCTCCATGACCGTCGAGCCTTCCTCGGCGTCAATAGTACGGGCCTCGCCAAATGAGTCGATATAGGTGATTTTGACCATGAAACTTCATACCGCTTTCGCCGCAAAGCAGGAGAAAGCCTTCCGATTAAGGGCCAAGCTATATTTATGCCGGTTTCCTTAATCAAGTACCGCAGTGCACAAATCGCAAGCCCGGGCTTCCGGGCGAGACCCAAAAGAGCTCCGCGATGAAGATGCGCCCGAAAGCGAACGCGGAATCGGTTGCACCGTTTAGGGCCGCGCCCTGTTTGCGCAGCCGGAACGGCTGCCTAAACGGGCATCGGCGGAGCCTACCGCCCAATCGCCGCTCGTTCGTAACGCAACGGCGATTCGTGTATACACCTGATTTGATCCTGGTTCGCTTAGTTGGCGTGTGTGGCCTTAGCCTTGAGCGAGGCATTCGCGAGGTGCGGACAAATGGGCTTTATTCACCTTCCCGGGCCCCGGCCACTGGACCGGACAGCTCGAGCCGCATATGGGAGCAATGAATGATGGGTGCCGATGGTGCCGATGACGACAAGCAGGGGGTAGTCCGGCAGGCCGAGCGGTTCGGACACGTCCGCGATGCGCACCAAAGGGAGCTCGCGGAGGACTATGTCGAGCTCATTGCCGATCTCATCGAGAAGAGGGGCGAGGCGCGTGCCGTCGATCTCGCCGGCTGCCTTGGGGTGACCAACGCCACCGTAAACAATACGATCCAGCGGCTCCGCCGCGACGGGCTTGTGACAGCCAAGCCCTATCGCTCGATTTTTCTTACCGACCAAGGGCGTGAATTGGCACAATCGTCGCGCGAGCGCCATCGGGCGGTGCGTGACTTTCTGATCGCGCTTGGCGTCGACGCAAAGACTGCAGACGCGGACGCCGAGGGGATCGAACATCACGTCAGCGATGCGACATTGAGCGCGTTCCGCGGCTATCTCGCGCGGCATCGCCGCGGCCGCCGGAGGGAGGATGCCAGCGGCTGATCTTTGGCCACTGGCAGAGAAGGCAGCGCTCTTCATAGCGCGCGTGGGTTATAGCCTGCGGTACCGGAGCGGTGCCATAGAACCAACAAGTAAGGTTTCCGAAGATCCACTGCGATTGTAGCAGACCTAATGACGCCAGAACCAGCCTTCGTTCACCATTCTTTCCGCGCGGTCACGGATTTCGCGCGAAGATGTCCAATATTGAAACTCGGCTCTGGTGGTAAACAGCATCCCGCCGGTGGCCTCCGTTATTTGTCCAAGCTCGTCGAGAACGCCCGGCCAATACTCCGGCACGAAGGAGCATTCGCAAATACGGTCAACCAGTTCTGGGTCCACGGATTATGTTTCCAAGTTCGGCCACCGGCGTGCGTTCCTCCTCAGAACCGCCGCTAGAGTTTACTGTAAGCCGTTCC
>JBPYDY010000244.1:0-3459 GCA_051986155.1 Methylocella sp. | reverse complement strand
TGCTCGGGTTGCGCCAAATAGCTCCTTGAACGTTGAACGCGGAGCGTGCGCGCTATGCGGCTTCACCCCTTTGAAGCAAGCGCTTCGATCCGCTTTTGCAGCTCTGCAAGCTGCCGTTTCATATCCTCGATGTCGCGGCCCGAGGGTTGCGCCGCAGGCTCTGCCCGAGTTTGCCCGGCTGACGGTTCCGGCGGCTTTTCGGCCGTTGTTTGGTACGGCTTTGCGAATGGGGTGAACATTGCAAGGGTCTGCTCGAACAGCGCCATGTTCTTACGCGCCTGTTCCTCGATCGATTCGAAAATTGGCGTGGTAAGCGGGCCGCCAAAATTTTTAGCGATTTTCTCGCGGAATTTCGCTTGCTCGCTCGCAAGCCTGCCGATCATGAATTCGAGATAACTTGGTACCAGCATTTGCATGCTGTCGCCATAAAAACGGATGAGCTGGCGCAAGAATGTAATCGGCAAAAGGCTTTGTCCGCCCTTGCCTTCTTGTTCGAAGATAATTTGGGTGAGGACCGAACGGGTGATGTCCTCCCCGGATTTTGCGTCGTAAACAACGAAATCATCGCCCCGCTTGACGATCGCGGCGAGGTCGTCAAGCGTGATATAGGCGCTCGTGTCGGTGTTATAGAGTCGCCGGTTGGCGTATTTCTTGATGGTGATGGGACTGTTCTCTTTGGCCATGGCCATGCGTTCATCCCGCTTGGTTGTAATCGCAACCGACACTCAGCGAATCCGGCTTGCCTGAGCTCCGACTCTCGCCGCGGCGATTTGCCTTGCTGCATCGCAAAGTATAAGTTGTAACACAGATGCACAAAGACATAAAGAGCGGCGTACTGAAATAGGGTGCGAGTTTGTCTGCTGTAAATAGAGGTAAATTGACTTGTGAAAAATTGCGGGCCTTGCGATACCTAGGACTGGGACCCCTAGCTGGAGGCGGGGCCCCGCGACTTTTAATAGCAGTAGAACTAGCGGCGCGCAGGCCGCCGCTGAAGTCCAGGAGACCAGCTGAATGCCAGGTGAAATCGTAATCGTAAGCGCGGCCCGTACCGCGGTAGGCTCGTTTAATGGCGCCTTTGCAACCACTCCTGCGCATGAGCTCGGAGCTGCCGCGATCAAGGCCGCACTCAGCCGCGCCAAGGTCGATAATGGCGAAGTCGACGAAGTTATCCTCGGCCAGGTCTTGGCTGCGGGTCAAGGTCAAAACCCGGCTCGCCAGGCGGCGATGAAGGCGGGTATTCCTCAGGAGAAAACCGCCTTTGGATTAAACCAGGTCTGCGGCTCGGGCCTGCGCGCCGTTGCGCTTGGCATGCAGCAGATCGCGAACGGCGACGCCAAGATCATCGTCGCCGGCGGCCAAGAGAGCATGTCGTTATCGCAGCACGGCGCGCATCTGCGGGCAGGCACCAAGATGGGGGATCTCAAATTCGTCGACACCATGATCCGCGACGGCCTGACCGATGTTTTCAACGGCTACCATATGGGGCAGACGGCCGAGAATATTGCGGCAAAATGGCAATTGACCCGCGACGAGCAGGACCGGTTTGCGCTGGCCTCGCAGACCAAGGCCGAGGCAGCACAAAAGGCCGGCATGTTCAAGGAAGAGATCGTTCCCTACACTGTTGCCAGCAAGAAGGGAGATGTCGTCGTCGATACGGACGAATATATCCGCCCCGGCACCACGCTCGAAGGGCTCGCGAAACTCAAACCGGCCTTTACAAAGGATGGAACGGTGACCGCAGGCAATGCTTCAGGCATCAATGACGGTGCGGCGGCAGTCGTCCTCATGAGCGCCAAGGACGCGCGGTCGCGCGGGCTCACTCCGCTCGCCTCAATCGTTTCGTGGGCGACCGCCGGCGTCGATCCGGCAATCATGGGGTCGGGACCCATACCGGCGTCGCGCAAGGCGCTGGAAAGGGCAGGGTGGAAGATCAAGGATCTCGACCTCGTCGAGGCCAATGAGGCCTTTGCGGCCCAGGCGCTCGCGGTCAACAAGGACATGGGCTGGAACCCAGCGATCGTGAATGTCAATGGTGGGGCGATCGCAATTGGCCATCCGATTGGCGCGTCGGGCGCCAGGATTCTCGTGACCCTCTTACACGAAATGCAGCGCCGCGGCTCGAAGAAGGGTATCGCCACGCTTTGCATCGGTGGCGGCATGGGAATCGCCATGGCGGTGACGCGCTGAACATCGCTGCCGCCGCACGCGGGCGCATGCGCCGCCTGCACGCATGCCGCGCCGGCGAGGAGATAAGATGACAAGAGAGGAGGGGAACCATGTCCAGGGTAGCAGTGGTCAGCGGGGGCACGCGCGGAATCGGTGCCGCCATAAGCAAGGCCCTGAAAGAGGCTGGCTATAGGGTCACCGCGAATTATGCGGGCAACGACGAGGCGGCAGCCAAATTCAAGGCGGAGACGGGCATACCGGTCTATAAATGGGATGTGTCGGACTATAAGGCCTGTGCCGAGGGTCTTGCTAAGATTGCTCACGAAATCGGCCCAATCGACATCCTCGTCAATAACGCCGGGATCACTCGCGACATCATGTTTCACAAAATGATGCCGCAGCAATGGCATGACGTCATCAACACCAACTTGAACTCGCTCTTCAACATGACGAGGCCGGTCATCGAGGGCATGCGGGAGCGCGGTTTTGGCCGGATCGTCAATGTTTCCTCGATCAATGGTCAGAAGGGTCAGGTCGGCCAGACGAATTATACGGCATCGAAGGCCGGCGATATCGGCTTCACCAAATCTCTTGCCCAGGAAAATGCCGGCAAGGGAATCACTGTCAACGCGATTTGCCCCGGCTATATCGCAACCGACATGGTCAAGGCGGTGCCCGTCGAGGTCTTGGAAAAATCCGTCCTGCCGCTCATTCCCGTGCGCCGCCTCGGCGAGCCGGAGGAAGTCGGGCGCTGTGTCATCTTTCTCGTCGCCGAAGGATCAGGCTTCATCACCGGCTCGACGTTCACCGTAAATGGCGGGCAATATATGGTGTGACCTAGCAAAGGGAGGCTCGACGTCGTCCGTGCAGAATCCGCTGGCGAATCCGGATTGCCTTGTCGGCGACGAGCCGGTAGCCGCCCTTCGGCCGGGGGACCTTGTCCGCAAGGCAGTGCAACGGTTGTACAGCCGAGCGACCACACCCAAAGATTGTGCGTTCATAGCGTCTCGCGCAAAAAAGTCCCGAGCGCACGGGGACCGTCGCCGGCCGGCATTTTCGCCGTCACGGTCAGCGTCCTGGTATCGATCGTCCAGAGTTCATTGGAAAACCAGTTAACGACGTAAACATTATTTCCATCGGCGCTCGACTCAATCCCTTCCGGGTAATCTCCGACAGAGATGCGCTTGACGGGCTCAAGCGTCGCGAGGTCGAAGACCGAAACCGTTCCGCCATATTGGTCGGTTGCAAAGCCGCGCCCTTTTGCGAGCGCCACCGCATATGGCCGCTTACCAA
>JBPYDY010000243.1:0-8943 GCA_051986155.1 Methylocella sp. | reverse complement strand
AAACAAAGCGCGCGCGCGGTTCTTTTCATGCAGATGCTCGATGACCGCCCAGGCGATGGAGAGACCGTCGAAGGTCGCGGTGCCTCGGCCGATCTCGTCAAGGATGACGAGCGAGCGTTCCGTGGCCCGATTGAGAATCGCCGCGGTCTCGATCATTTCGACCATGAAAGTCGAGCGCCCGCGGGCGAGATCGTCAGCCGCGCCGACTCGTGAAAAAAGCCTGTCGATGATGCCGATGTGAGCGCGTTTCGCGGGCACGAAGGAACCCATCTGCGCGAGAATGGCGATCAAAGCGTTTTGCCGCAGATAGGTGGATTTGCCAGCCATGTTGGGGCCGGTCACGATGGCGATTTTGCCGCCTATGCCGGGCGCGCCGGAAAGCCCGCAATCATTTTCGGCAAAGGGCTGTCCTTGGCGGCGCAAGGCTTCTTCAACAACCGGATGGCGGCCGTTCTCAAGCGTGAATGCGAGCGATCGATCGACTTCAGGCCGCGTCCAATAGTTTCCTTCGGCCAACTCCGCCAGCGCCGCCGCGACATCGATTGCTGCAAGCGCGTCGGCTGTCTGCCTCAGCGCAGCTTCCTCCGCAACAACGCGCGAAGCCAGTTGATCGAAGATGGCCTGCTCGCGGGCGAGCGCTTCTTCCGCGGCAGAGGCGATCTTGGTTTCGAGTTCGGCGAGTTCCTTGGTCGAAAAGCGCATTGCGCCGGTCATCGTCTGACGGTGCACGAAGAGCCTGTCATGCGGCGGCTTGAGGAGCCGCTCGCCCTGCGCCTGCGGGACCTCGATGAAATGCCCAAGAAAATGATTGTGCTTGAGCTTTAATTGTTTTGTGCCGAGGAACTCGGAATAGCGCGCTTGAAGCACGGTGATCACGCTGCGGCTTTCGTCGCGAAGTGCGCGCAGTTCGTCAAGGGCAGGATCATGGCCCGCGCGGATAAATCCGCCGTCGCGTCGGTTGAGCGGCAGCGACTCTGCGAGCGCTTCTTTGAGGCTTTTGATGAGACCCTGGCCGACTTCTCTGGCAGCCTTGACCGCTCCAATGAGCTCCGCGGGAAGGGTAGGACCATTTTCCAGGATTCGTGCCAGCTCAGAAGCCACAGCAAGCCCGTCGCGCAGCGCCGCAAGATCGCGCGGCCCGCCGCGGCCAATTGCTGTGCGGGCGAAGGCGCGGCTCATGTCCGGCGCGGATTTGAGGCAGGCGCGCACCGATTTGCGCGAAGCCGGCTCCTCGGCAAAGAAAGCGACCGCGTCGAGCCGGTCCGCGATTCTTTGCGGATCGGTCAAAGGCGCGGCGAGCCGCTCGGCAAGGAGCCGGCTGCCGGGCGCGGTGATGGTCTTGTCGATGGTTGCAAGCAGCGACCCCTCTCGCTTTCCCGCCAATGTCCGGGAAAGTTCGAGATTTGCTCGCGTCGCCGCATCGATCTCCATGCTTTGATCGCGCGCGAGCCACTTGGGCAAACTTAATGCCGGGCGGGTGGAAAATTGCGTCCGCTCGATGTAAAAGATGGCAACAGACACCGCAGCGATTTCGGCGCTTGAGAGAGCGCCCAAGCCATCGAGCGCCGCGAGGCCAAAATAATCTTTTATGCGGCGCTCCGCGCTTGGCCCAAGGTCCGCTTCGTTTCCAAGCGGCGTCAGCGGCAGTTTTGTCTCCTGCGCAAGGCGGGCGAGGAAAGGCAGAGCACAAACGGCTTCCGGCGCGACAATCTCGGCCGGATCGAGCCGCGAAAGCTCGGCTTCAAGAGATACCTCGCTGGCGGCGGCGACCGTAAACGCACCGGTGGAAATGTCGGCGCAGGCGAGCCCAAAAGAAAAGTCCGGCGCGCTCCCTCGCGCGATTGCAACGAGGCTGTTGGCGCGCACAGGGTCGAGCAGAAGCTCCTCGGTGAGGGTGCCAGGAGTGACAAGCCGCACCACCTCGCGCCGGACAACGGATTTGGCTCCGCGCTTCTTTGCATCCTTTGGGTCCTCGATCTGCTCGCACACGGCGACGCGGTGGCCTTGGCTAATCAGCCGGTGCAGATAATCCTCGGCGCGCTCAACCGGCACGCCGCACATCGGAATGTCCAAGCCCTCATGCTTGCCGCGTCTTGTCAGAACGATGCCGAGCGCCTTTGCGGCGATCTCGGCATCTTCGAAAAACAACTCGTAAAAGTCCCCCATCCGGTAGAAAAGCAGCGCGCCCTTATGTTGCGCCTTGATTGCGTGATATTGTGCCATCATCGGCGACGGTTTTGGCGAGGCGGAGTTTTCTTCTGGCACGTCGTTTTGAGGCGTTGTCGGCTAAACCGCGCTTTGGAGCGCCTGCGTTCTCTAGCAAAAGCAGAGGCGCGATGCACGGCCTTGCCAAGGCAGCCCCGAAAAATGGCCGGATTCGGAACTTGAAGCGATTCTAAAAACGCCTTCATATGAATGTTTTTCGAAAAACGAATTTACAGTCGGCAACTTTCTCTGGGCCGAGCTTATCGCAGCCAGGCTCTGAGCCGCCGCATTCCCTCCAAAATATCGCGCTCGGGCCCAGAAAAGGAAAGCCGCATCGCATGATTGCCGCGCGAGCGGTCGAAATCGATGCCCGGCGTTGTGCCGACGCCCGCTTCCGCGAGCAAATTGGCGCAAAAATCGAGCGCGTTATTGCTAAACCGCGAGATATCGGCATAAAGGTAAAATGCGCCATCGGGGCACACAAAGCCATCGAGTCCCATTGCAGGCAATTCGTTCAAAAGGATATCGCGGTTTCGGGCGTAGCCTGCGCGCACGGCTTCGAGCTCGTCCTGGGCATTGAAAACCGCCTCGGCGCCGAGCTGGCTCAAATAGGGGACCGAAATTGCAAGACTCTGTTGCAAGCATTCCACGGGCCTAATGAGGTGCTCCGGCAAGACTAGCCAGCCAATGCGCCAGCCACTCATGCAAAAATACTTGGAAAAGGAATTGGCGACGACTGCATTTTGGGAAAACTTCAGCGCCGTTTCTGCGGGCTTGCCGTAAGTCAGCCCATGATAGACCTCGTCGGAAATAAAGATGATGCCGAGCCGGTCGCAGCTCTCACAAATGGCGCAGAGCTCATCGTTGCTCATCATCGTGCCGGTCGGGTTGGCCGGGCTCATCAGCAACAGTCCGTCGAGCTTTTTTTTGCCATGCTCGGCTTCGATCATCCCGGCGCTCACGTTGAAATGATCCGCGAATGAGGTCTCGAGCGTAACCGTTTCGATCCCAAAGGCTTCGAGGATGTTGCGATAGGCGGGGTAGCCGGGAGCGGTGATCGCAACCCGCGCGCCGGGGTCGAACAAGGCCAGAAAGGCCGCGGTAAACCCGCCCGAGGAGCCCACAGTAAGCGCAATGCGCTCCGGGCCGATAGTGACGCCATAGGTCTCAAGATAGTGCCTTGCAATGCGGGCCCTAAGGCTTGGACGGCCGAGCGCCTCGGTGTAGCCGACCTGGCGCCCGTCGAGCGCGGCGATTGCGGCCTCGCGCACTGGGCGGGGAGGCGACGCGCCAGGCTCGCCGATTTCGAGGTGAACGATGTCCTTTCCCTCGCGTTCAAGCCGGGTCGCGCCGGCAAGCACATCCAAGGCCAAGAACGGCGCAATATTGGACCGGATGGAGAGAGGTGCTCTTGCGAGGGGCAGACCTGGCATGATCGAGGGTTTCGTCACGACCCGTTCCCTGGTCTTTCTTCGCCGCCAGAATTCCGCCGCGTTCGAAGGCCTTGGATTCTATCTGGCGGCGCGAAAAAACACGCCGGCGTTGCTTTTAGGTCTCATGACCATTACCACGCCCCTGGCTCCGCGTTCGGCCCTAGATCAGTTTAGGAGGCTCATTCATGTCCCAGCAAAGCCTGTTGCGAGATCCGGCGAACTTAAGCGGGCGCTTTGGTTCTCTGTTCCGGGGCTGCGCACGCCCTGGCAGCTATTGCAAGGCCTGGCTCTTGGCAATCGCGCTTCTCGCGCTGGCGTCCTACGGAGCTTGCGCGGAGGGCTTCTCAGCCAGCCAGAAAGCGGAAATACAGGCGATTATCAAGGAATATCTGCTCCAAAAGCCTGAGATCCTCCGCGAAGCGATCGGCGTGCTCGATGCGCGCGACGCGGACGCTGTAGCGAAAGAACGCGAGAAGGTCGCGGGCGACCCGAACAGCGCGCTCTTTAGCCCGGCGCGCCAAGCGGTGATTGGCGCACCGAACGGCAAGATCACGCTTGTCGAGTTCTTCGACTACAATTGCGGCTATTGCAAACGCGCCTTGGGCGATCTCGTCCGGCTCGTGAAGGAAAATCCGGACCTGCGCCTTGTCTTGCGCGACTATCCAATTCTATCGCCGGACTCCCTTGAGGCGGCAAAAGTTGCCAACGCTTTCCTGCGCCAATTTCAGGGCGAGAAATTCTGGGAGTTTCACCAAAAGCTTCTCGGCTCGCGCGGCCATTCGGGCCGCGCCGAGGCGCTTGCCGCCGCCAAGGAATTTGGCGCCGATATGGATCGACTGGAAAAAGACGCCGCCGACCCAAGCATATCCGCCGGCATCGACGAGTCAGAAAAGCTCGCCAAGGCGCTTAAGGTCGATGGCACGCCGACTTTCGTTGTCGGCTCCGATGTCGTGATCGGTGCGGTGGGTTACGGCGAGCTGCAAGCCAAGGTCGCTAATGTGCGGAAATGCGGCAAGACAGCTTGCTCTTGAGATGCGAAGAAAATCCCGCAACTTCGGTCTTGTGTGAAATTCAGGAGGCGGTGCCGATCATAACGCAGTTGAGCAATCGCCATAGCGGGCGAGGAACATATTGACCGCTTCATTGACATGAATCTCAATCTTTCGCTCGCTGAATAGATCTTTGTCCGGGGAGAGGAGCCCCCGGAGTTGATGGTTTGCCACAATCGAGCCGAGGAAGAGTTTGGCAGCGAGATCGGGGTCCGGGCAGCAAAGTTTTCCATTCTGGGTGGCAGAGGCGAGGTAGCGGGCGAACTGGTTTAGGAGCCTGGCCGGGCCTTGCGTATAGAAGATCCGTCCGAGTTCTGGCTCGCGCGGCGCTTCGGTGACAACCGCCCGATAGAGCGAGAGAGAGTCGGGGTTGACAAGCAGGCGCAGCAAATTCCGTCCAATCTCATGGAGGATCTCGCGCGGCGGGGCCTCGACGGATAATTCCCCCTCATTCCCGCCCGTGATCCCCACCGCACGTCTCCGGACCACGGAGGAAAAAAGCTCCTCCTTGCTGCCGAAGTGCCGGTAAAGCGTTTCCTTCGAAGCGCCGGCCTCCTTTGCTATCATTTGCATCGTCGTCTCGGCGAACCCGCGGCCAAGAAATACCCTTTCAGCGACCGCTGCGATTTCCCGCCGCCGCCGCTCGCCACGTGGCACGCGCCGCGCTGCCTCTTCGGCAGGTTTGTGAGCCGTCCTTGACATGGGCCGCAATTCAGTCGTATTTCCGATTTACCCGTACCGAAGGGTACGGTTATATCAGAATTCATTGGCTTCCTCAAGTCGGCACAGCACAAAGTGGAACGACGGTGGCCACGACAAGCAATTGGCGATGCCCATGACCGGCGAGGGAAGCACCGATTCCGGACGCGTCGACCACGAAATCCGGGAACCAGACAAGGACGAGCCGGCAGCGCCAGCTGATACCGCAAGGAGTGCACCGCACAAACCGGACGATCAGACCGCCGGCTCCAAAAGGCATCCCGCAGCATTGCTGGGCGGCGCCCTCGTCATCGTGCTGCTGATCGGCGGCGGTATTTATTACTGGCTTTCGACTCGGAACATCGAGTCGACGGACGATGCCTATACGGACGGGCGTGCGATTACCATTGCGCCGCAGGTGTCCGGCACCGTTGTATCCCTTGACGTGACGGACAATGAATTTGTCCGTAAGGGTCAACCGCTGATTCATATCGATCCGCGCCAATATGTGTACGACCGGGATTATGCGCGAGGCGTGCTCGACTCGGCAAAAAGCCAGCTCGCGGCGCTTACCTATGGCGCCGAAATCGCGCGCAAAAACTTTCCCGCCCGGCTTCAGCAAGCGCAAGCTCAGCTCGCGTCGGCACAAGCGGCGGAAGTTAGAGCCCGGGCCGATTATCAGCGCCAGCGTAGCCTGCCAAAACAGGCAACGACCCAACAGGAAGTGGACGCCGCGACTGCCGCATTGCAAGAGGCGCAAGCGGCCATCAAACAAGCCGAGGCTCAAGTACTGGAAGCGACACCAGTGCCTCAACAAATTGGCCAGGCCGATGCGCAAGTCGGCCAGCAGCAAGGCCAAACGGAGCAGGCTCAGGCACGGCTTGATCAGGCAAATCTAAATCTCGATTGGGCGGTGGTTCTGGCGCCGCAAGACGGCTGGATTACCAAGCGGAACGTGGAAATGGGCAATTACGTGACCGCCGGTCAGCAGATCCTGTCGATTGTTTCGCCCGAGGTTTGGGTCACGGCGAATTTCAAGGAAACCCAGCTCGCCTGGATTAGGCCCGGGCAGCCCGTTACGATATCGGTCGACGCCTAGCCGCAACTTCGCCTCAAAGGCCATGTGGACAGCATCCAGCTGGGATCGGGCTCGAAATTTACCGCATTTCCGCCCGAGAACGCGACCGGCAATTTCGTCAAGATCGTCCAGCGCGTGCCCGTCAAGATTGTCATCGATAGCGGTCTTGATCCGGCAATCCCATTGCCGCTCGGCATATCGGTCGAGCCGACGGTGAAGATTCGATGACCGATGCCGGGACCGGCTCGCAACAGTGGAAGCCATCGCACAACCGGTGGGCCATCGCGGTCGTTGTCACCTTCGCGGCCTTCATGGAGATCCTCGATACGACGATCGTCAATGTCGCCTTGCCGCATATCGCTGGGGGATTATCGTCGAGCTTTGACGAGGCAACATGGACGCTCACCTCCTATCTCGTCGCCAACGGCATTGTGCTCACGATTTCCGGCTGGCTTGGTACAGTGTTCGGCCGCAAACGCTATTTTCTGATTTGCTTTGGCATGTTCACCGTTTGCTCCCTTCTCTGCGGCATCGCGACCAGCTTGCGGCAACTGGTTATCTTCCGGCTGTTGCAAGGTTTTTTTGGCGGCGGTCTGCAGCCCACTCAGCAAGCGATCATCCTCGACACCTTTCCTCAGGAACGGCGCGCCGCGGCATTTGGCGTTACTGCCATCGCTACGATTGTCGCTCCGGTGCTCGGGCCGACATTGGGAGGATATATAACTGATACGTTCAACTGGCGCTGGGTATTTTTGATCAATGTCCCCGTTGGCATTGCCGCAGTGTTCTTTGCTTCGATCCTGGTCGAAGATCCGCCGTGGCTAAAACGCCACTCAGAACACATCGATTATGTTGGCCTCTTTCTAATCGCGCTCGGCCTTGGCTGCTTACAGATCATGCTGGACCGCGGTGAGGATGCTGATTGGTTCGGTTCTCAATTCATCCAGCTCATGGCCGTGCTGGCCGTGCTTGGCATCGTTGGTGCGATCGGCTGGCTTTTGATTGAAAAAAAACCCGTCGTTAATCTCGACGTTTTCAAAGATAAGAATTTCTCGCTGGGCTGCTTATTCATCGCCGCCACAGGCGGAACACTGTACGCAGGCGCCGTCGTCATTCCACAATTTGCTCAAAGCGTTGTCGGATACACGGCGACCTGGGCAGGGCTCATCTTGTCGCCGGGCGGTATCGTCGTCATTTTGTTAATTCCAATTGTGGGCGGGTTAATGAAAATCGCCCAGACGCGCTTCGTTATTGGAACCGGGTTTTTTATTATGGGCTGCGCTTTTTTTTACTCGAGCCAACTCACTCCGGACATCGATTTCAAAACCTTGGTCATCATGCGTGCCGCGCAGACGGCAGGCCTTGCTTTTCTCTTTGTGCCGATCAGTACAGTCGCATTCGTAACCATCCCGCGCGAGCTCAATGGCGACGCGACCGCGCTTTATACGATGCTCCGAAATGTCTTCGGTTCGGTCGGCATCTCCTTGGCAAGCGCCACAATCATCGAGCGAACGCAGGTTCACCAATCCTACCTCGCCCAATGGGCAACGCCATTGCATCAGGCGTTCAATGAGCTGGTAACGGCCTATCAGAGAACGCTGATCGCGATGGGATATGCCGCGAGCGCGGCACATGAGATGGCTCTGGGGCGAGTATTTCAGGTCTACCAAAGGCAAGCGGAAATACTGGCCTACTCCGACGTCTTCTATTACGTCTCGCTCGTTGCCTTCGCGGTCGTGCCGCTATGCTTTCTTCTTTCCAATGTGAAAGGGAGCGGCAGTGGCGCGGCGCATTAATCCTAGGTCGACAACCTCAGGCGGACGGACCCAGTCGGCCGCAGCGTTAACCTTGCTCGCTCTGTGCGGCTGCACGGCCGTTGGCCCCGACTTTGTCCCGCCGGACCCAATGCTGCCCGCGGTCTCATTCTTTGGCAAGCCGGAGCCCGCCATCGCCGAGGCAAAATCAGCGCCAGCCGACTTTTCCGGGCGCGACTCCCGGTGGTGGGCGGTGTTCCGCGATCCGCTGCTGACCTCGCTTGCCGAAAGAGTGGCCTCTGCCAATCTCGACGTTGCGACGGAGACCGTTAGGCTTGCCGAAAGCAGATTCCAGCGCGGCGTCACGGCATCGGCGGAATTCCCGTCGATCAACGGCAATGCCTCCTACCAGCGCGAATTATTTAGCGAGAATGGCCTCGTCAGCCTCGGCAATGCCTTTGCGCCTCCGGGAAAGCCATTCACCGTGCCTCCCATCAGCGTCTGGCAAACTGGGTTCGATGCGTCCTGGGAGATCGACATCTGGGGCCGCGTCCGCCGGCAGATCGAAGCCGCCGACGCGGATGTTGAAGTATCCGAATTTCAGCGCCGCGATACGCTGGTTTCGGTTCTCGCGGAACTCGCGCGCGATTACATAGAGCTCCGCGGGATTCAGGCGCAAATCGCTGTCACGAAAGAGAATCTGAAAAGCTCGATTGAGATTTTGC
>JBPYDY010000242.1:0-2722 GCA_051986155.1 Methylocella sp. | reverse complement strand
TACGCGCATAGCGGCACTGAAATCCGGCCTTCAACTGAAGCCGGCGCAAGAACAGAAATGGCTTGCGCTCGAAACGGCGTTACGCGAACAGGCAAAAGCACACGCGACCCGCGCAGCGGAATCGCGTGATAAGGCCGAGGAACATCACGGGCCTCACGACGTGATCGAAGGCCTGCGAGACAGGGCTAAACGGCTCGAAGAGCATTCTGTCGAGCTGCAAACAATCGCGGTTGAATTTAAAAAACTCGCGGATGCCGCCGAGCCCCTCTACGAAAGTCTGGATGAAGCGCAAAAACGCCGGTTCGAGCCGCTTTTGCGCAAGCATGTAGGGCTGCCCCGATAGACAGCTTATGCTGGGGCAAAGCTGCTCAAAGTCCGCACTAGGGCTCGCCCTGGCGTTGCGGCAATCAAAGCCTTTCTCGCTGTCGCCGGGCGGGTATTGCAAGAGCGGTTGGTGATGGCCTCTGGCCAGCCTGATTCTGCAAATCTGTGCGGGCGATCCGCGGCTCCGTAGCCGCTTCAACTCCGCAGGACGACGCAAGCGCCGCCTGCGCGGAGAATCTTTTCACAGAGCGCGTCAGCCGCTGCACGCGAGGGAGCAGGTGCTCGTACCTGGTAGTATGGAGCAAACCCGCGGCTGGGTACGCGGCCGCCCAGAACCATGGGTTCGAGCTTTCCAAGGATTGCGGGATAGCTGCTCCTTGCTCGCACGTAAGCGGCCAGCGCCGCCGTCTTGGAAAAACTGCCTGAAAGCTGCACGCCCCAAGGCGCAAAGAGCGCCGAGGCGGCAACGGAGCGAGGCTCTGAGCGGCGAAGTGCGTCCGTCGTTTGTAAGCAGGATTGGTTTGAGGATATTGGGCTGTCGGCTAGCGCTTCAACGGCGGCGGCGCCGATCCAGTCTTCCGCCGGATGCCGCGAAATGGTCAGGACATAATTCTGAGTCTCGGCCGGCAAATTGCCGTGGCCCGCGAGCCAGTTCGCAACACGGACGGGGCCGGCGTTGTAGGCGGCAGCGGCCAGTCCGAAATTGCCGAAACGCTCCTTGAGGCTGGCGAGAAGTTCGGCGGATTTTGGTATCGCTTCCTCGGGATCAAACGGATTGGCGAGGCCACGCTCATCGGCCGTCTTCGGCATGAATTGCGCTATGCCTTGTGCGCCTGCCGGACTGATCGCGTGAGGCCGAAAGCTGCTTTCTTGCCATATGAGCCGCGTCAAGAACGCGACTGGCAAACCCTGCGTTCGAGCCGCCGATTCGATAAGGCGGCAGACGGACGTTTCGATCGATTCAACCTTGCCTGCTGCCACGCCTTCTGATCCCGCCAGCGCAGAGCTGCCGCAAAACAGGGCCAGCAAGCTCAGCGATTGACGGGCCGCGTGTTCTCGCATTGAAATATCTCAACACACTTTCCGTTCCGCGAGAAGAAGCTTTAGCTCCCGCCGCCTTCGGCTGCCGCGAGCAGCCGCGCCTGATGTTCCGTGATCAGGGCATCGATGACTTCGTCCAAAGCTTCCCCCATCATGACCTTATCGAGCTTATAAAGGGTCAAATGAATGCGATGGTCGGTGAGCCGGCCTTGCGGAAAATTATAGGTGCGAATGCGCTCCGACCGGTCGCCGGAGCCAACCTGCGCGCGCCGGTTGGCCGCGCGCTCCGCCTCTTTTTTTTGCCGCTCGACCTCGAAAATGCGCGAGCGCAACAAGGTCATGGCGCGGGCGCGGTTCTTATGCTGGGACCGCTCGTCCTGAACGAAGACGATCGTGCCCGTCGGCAAATGGGTGATGCGGACCGCCGATTCCGTCTTGTTGACATGCTGGCCGCCCGCGCCTTGCGCCCGCATCGTGTCGATCTTCAAATCCGCCTCATTGATATCGACATCGACATCTTCCGCCTCCGGCAGGACGGCCACCGTCGCGGCCGAGGTGTGGATCCGGCCTTGCGTTTCGGTCTCGGGGACGCGCTGAACCCGGTGCGTGCCCGATTCGAATTTGAGCCGCGCAAAGGCGCCGCGCCCGGCGATTTGGGCCACGATTTCCTTAAAGCCGCCAAGCGCTCCCTCGCTTGCCGACAAAATTTCGACGCGCCAGCCTTTGAGCTCGGCATAGCGCTGGTACATCCGGAAAAGATCGCCAGCAAAGAGCCCGGCCTCGTCGCCGCCGGTGCCCGCGCGGATCTCGAGTATGGCGCTCTTCTCGTCCGCCGCATCCCTTGGCAAGAGCGCGATCCGCAGTTCCTGTTCAAGCCGAGCAAGTCTGCCCCGGACCTCCCCCAATTCTTCTTCGGCAAGGGCGCGTATATCGGAGCCGCTGGCGGCATCGGCCATAATGTCTTCAAGCCCCGCAGCTTCTTTTGTTTGGGCGCGATAGGCACGAATCGTTGCCGCGATATCGGCAAGGCCGGCAAGCTCGCGCGACAGTGCGATATGGTTGGAGGGCTCCAGCGCCTCCGCGAGCCGGGCGACGATCTCGGCGTGACGGCGCAAGATGAGGTCCAGCTGGTCTTGCGGCAACATGCTTTATGCTACGGTCTCTCACGCCGGACGTTAGCGATCCGGCCACAAACTAGGCGCGAGCCGAAACCCCAATGGCCGGTCCAGCGGGAGGCTGGCTTGCCACAAATACCAGGTGAATACAAAAAATCCGGAGATTGCCCTGCAAGGCCGCGCGTATGCGCGGGCAAAAGCAACCGGAGGCGCGCAATCTACGAACTCGGTCTCGCTCGCAT
>JBPYDY010000241.1:0-2532 GCA_051986155.1 Methylocella sp. | reverse complement strand
GATCCAGAATGTGGTGGATATTCCTCACCCCCGCATGTCAGCGCCTGCCCGGCCGATCGCGATCCCTTGCTGGTGGGCGATCTTGAGTTTGACGGCCGTCCAATAGCGGGCTTGGCGCACCCCATCAATGCACCGGCCCCGAACCCTTTCGCGCGCCTCAAAATAAGCCTGCTCATAAAACGTGTCGATGAGCCGACGGGCGTCGTCCACGATAGCCGCTTTCCAGTCCGCGCGGCGCCGGGTTGATCCAAAGACCATAGCTGACCTCTACTCAACCAATAGCTGTACAACCTGATTACAACGTTTAGGAGCAAAAATCAACTAAAACTTATGGAACTCGAAAATACAACCCTGGGTGTAGCCCTCTTGACCCGTACAGCTAACGCTCAGATTGAGACGGCCTGCGTCTCCGTGCGAAAGCCACGGGGCGTGCCGTTCGTTCAGCGCTGTTGGAGTTCGATGAGTGTTCCGGCGCAATCCTTGGGGTTCAGGAAAAGCACCTCTTTCCCGTGCGAGCCGATTTTAGGTGCGCCATCGCCAAGAATATGGGCGCCCGCGCTTGTGAGCTGCTCGCACGCGGTCAAAATGTCCTCGACCTCTAAACAAATATGGTGCACGCCGCCGCTCGGATGCTTGGCCAAAAACCTGGCGATCGGTGACCGCTCGCCGAGCGGCTCCATCAGTTCGATTTTCGTATTTGGGAGCTCGACGAATACCACGCTCACGCCATGGTCCGGAAGTGCGAGAGGGCCACTCGCCTTCGCTCTTAACGTGAGGCGGTAGAATGCGGTTGCAGCCTCGAGATCCGGGACCGCGATAGCGACATGATGCAGGCGCCCGATCAACTCACTTCTTCCTTTGCTTGCTCATACCTCAACCACGAGAACCTGAACCGCAGGCCGCTTGCCCCAGGCCGCGGCGACAGCCTCGCTGACCGCCTTTTCGATCGCGTTGGAGACAACATCTGCGTCCCGGCGCTTTGGGCGAGGCAAATGGTCGAAGGTCTGGAATAGCGCATCGTCGACGATCGCGTCGATTGCGGTGCCGTCTCCGGTTCGCGCCGGTATCCCGGCAGTCACGACATCCGGAACCCCGGCCATTTCCCCTTTTGCGGTGACCGCCAAAGCGATTGTCACTATGCCCGAAAAGGCAAGCTTCTGGCGCATTCTTAGGGCTTCGTCGCCGACCGGTATGAGACTGTTGCCATCCTTGCACAGGCGTCCGGCAGGAACCTTGCCGACAATTCCAGGCTTTCCCGGCGCGAGCAGCACGAAATCGCCGTTGCGGGCCGGGATAACATGCTCGACACCTTGCGCTTTGGCAAAGGACGCGTGCTCCGCAAGATGAACATCCTCGCCATGCGCAGGAATTGCGATCTGCGGCTTTGTCCAGGCGTAGAGCTGGGCGACCTCGCCGCGGCGGGGATGGCCAGATGCATGGACGAGCGCCATGCGGTCGGTAACGACATCAATGCCGGAGCGTATGAAATTATTTATGATTCGGCCGACCTCCCGCTCGTGTCCAGGAATTGTGCGTGAGGAGAAGATGACTCTGTCGCCTTGGTTGAGCGTAACTACCGGATGGTTGCCCTCGGAAATCCGCGCGATTGCTGCCCGGATTTCACCCTGGCTTCCGGTTGCAAGCACGACAACCTTGTCTCGTGACAGTTGAGAAAACATCTCCTGCGGCAGGAACTCTGGAATGCCATCGAGGTAACCGCATTCTCGCGCCACATTGACGGCTCTTTCCATCGCCCGACCGACAAGCACAACGCTGCGGCCCGCCGCAATTGCAGCCTCGGCGATAGCGCGAATGCGCGCCACATTCGACGCAAAAATGGTGACGATGACGCGGCCCGAGGCCGTTGCGATAAGCTGCCGCAATGTCAACGCGACTTCGGCTTCCGAGGGGCTTAAGCCATCGCGCAGAATATTCGTCGAATCAGAAACAAGGGCCAAAACGCCCTCCGCGCCAAGGGCGGCAAGACGCTTTTCGTCGGTTACTTTGCCGACTCCCGGGAATGGATCGATCTTCCAGTCGCCGGAATGAAGGACAGTTCCAAGGGGCGTGCGGATGGCAAGAGCGCAACTCTCCGGGATGGAGTGGGCCATGCCAACAATTTCGATGTTGAAAGGCCCGATCGCCTTAACCTCACCTTGCCCAAGAATCTCAAATCGAACATTAGGGCATCCAGGTTGTCCGACCCATTTGGCGTTAAAAAGCGCGGCTGCAAAGCTCGTTGCATAAAGCTTGCTTCCAATTCTGGGCCAGAGTGCGGCAAGCGCGCCAATGTGGTCCTCATGCGCGTGGGTGATAATGGCGCCCGTTAAGTCTCCGCGGATCTTTTCGATGAAGCTTATGTCTGGGATGAGCAGATCAATGCCCGCGAGCTCCGGTCCCGCAAATGCGACGCCACAATCAACCGCAAGCCATTTCCAGCTCGCTTTCCGGCCGTAACCGTAAAGGGCGAGATTCATGCCGATCTCGCCAAAGCCCCCGAGCGGAACAAAGACGAGCTCGTCACTTCCACCA
>JBPYDY010000240.1:0-7765 GCA_051986155.1 Methylocella sp. | reverse complement strand
AACTGATAGAGGTTGCTGGCAAGCCGCTTCGGCCGCATGAGCTTGCCGTTGCGGTTGATCAGCACCTCGCCGTTACGGCTGTCGCCTGGCGCGACTTCTTCGCAGTCGAGGAAGCTGTTGTACTGATCCCCGAGGTCGCCCGGTTCGCGGCTGACGGCGATCTGCTGGGTGAGGCCGGCGCCGAGCGAGTCCGTGCGGGTGCAGATGATGCCGTCATCCACGCCGAGTTCGAGGAAGGCATAGCGGCAGGCACGCACCTTCGCGAGGAAGACTTCGTGCGGCACCGTAACCTTGCCGTCCTGGTGGCCGCACTGCTTTTCGTCGGAGACCTGGTTTTCGATCTGCAGCGCGCAGGCGCCCGCCATGATCATTTTTTTGGCAAGCAGATAGGTCGCTTCCGCGTTGCCAAAGCCCGCATCGATGTCGGCAATGATCGGCACGATATGGGTCTGGAAGTTATCGACCGCGGCCTGGAGTTCACGGTCTTTTGCGGTGTCGCCGGCGTTGCGTGCGGCGTCGATTGCGCGGAATAAACCGCCAAGCTCGCGGGCATCGGCCTGGCGGAGAAAAGTGTAAATCTCTTCGATCAGCGCCGGCACGGAGGTCTTTTCATGCATCGACTGATCCGGCAACGGGCCAAATTGCGAGCGCAGTGCCGCGACCATCCAACCCGAGAGGTAGATATAGCGCCGCTCGGTCGTGCCGAAATGCTTCTTGACGGCGATCATTTTCTGCTGCGCGATGAAGCCGTGCCAGCAGCCCAGCGACTGGGTATATAGCGAGGGATCGGCGTCATAGGCCGCCATGTCCTTGCGCATGGTGGCGGCCGTATATTTGGCGATATCAAGACCCGTCCGGAAACGGTTCTGCAAGCGCATCCTAGCGACGGATTCAGGGTCGATCGCGTCCCATGTCCCGTTTTTGCCTTCGATGAGCTGCTTTGCCTCGGCAATGTGGCTTTGATAATTCCTGGTCTGTCCTGATTCTCGGATCTGGCTTTGGTAGGTCATCGCGCGCGCCTTGTCTTTGTTGCAAAGCGAAGGGCTTTGCTCGTCACCTTCTGTGCATACCGGCAAAATTTTCTGCGGAACCGTTACATATGGAGGAAAACCGGCCTTGCGCAATCCTTAAGCTGGCGAATTGAGGTTGCCAAGTAACATCTACACATTGTAATATTGTAAATAAGTAAAGTTCCTTCACCTGGACGCCATGGCAACGGCCCCGCGCAAAATCTACGCCGGCGCACGCCTGAAGCGGCTGCGCCGGGAGCGCCACCTCACCCAGGCGGGCATGGCCGCCGAGCTCGATGTCAGCCCGAGCTATTTGAATCTCATGGAGCGCAATCAGCGGCCGATGACCGTGCAAATCCTCCTCCGTTTGACCGCTGCCTACGGAATCGACCCGCGCGATTTTATCGAGGGCGAGGGGGAACACTCGGCGGGCGAGATCGAGCAGATCCTCGCCGATCCGTTATTTCGTGACGCCGCGGTACCCCGCGCGGAAGTGCGCGACGCGGCGGAAAATTCGCCAGCCCTGGTCGCCGCCATGGCGCGGCTTTACCGCGCCTATTCAGCGGCGCGCGAGGCAAGCGAAGCAGGCGTTTTTTCCGGGCCCGACCGCGACCGGGCGGAAGCGGTCTTGAGCGACAGCGCGATCGACCGTCTCCGTGCCATTATGCACGAGGCGCGCAATCATTTTCCGGAGCTCGAGCAAGCGGCCGAGACCGTCGCGCGTGAACTTGCGGGCGCGGGCGGCGATCTTTTCCAGGCGCTCGGCGAGTATCTTCGCGCGCGCCACGGCATTCGCGTCCGCCTGCTGCCGATCGACGTGATGAGCGCGAGGCTGCGCTCATATGACCATCATCGCCGCCAATTGATGATCTCGGAAGCCGTCGAGCCTCCGGGCCGGACCTTCGAGGGCGCCTATCAGCTTGCGTTAAGTCAACATGGAGACCTGCTGAATGAGGTCGCGGCCAGGCTCGAGCCAAACCATGAGCAAACCCGCCCCCTGCTGCGTGTCGCGCTGGCCAATTATTTTGCCGCCGCTCTCATGATGCCCTATGATCGCTTCCTGGAGGCTGCCGAGCATGAAGGCTATGACATCGAGCTTTTGGCCGCGCGTTTTGGGGCGAGTTTCGAGCAGGTGGCCCATCGCATGACGACGCTTGCGCGGCCAACCGCGCGTGGCGTGCCCTTCTTCTTGATCCGCGTCGATATGGCCGGAAATGTTTCGAAGCGCTTCTCGTCGGGGCGCTTTCCCTTTGCCCACTCCGGCGGCACCTGCGCCCTGTGGAATATTCACGCCGCTTTTTCCGAGCCCGGCCGGATTTTGACTCAAGTCATCGAGCTTCCCGACGGTACGCAATGGTTTTCGATTTGCCGCACGGTGCGCCGCTCGCTCACGCCTTACGGCGCAATCGAGCCGCGCTTTGCGGTCGCGCTTGGCTGTGAGATCAAATATGCCAAGCGCCTCGTTTATGCCAGGCGGCTCGATCTTAATGCTTTGGATGCGACGCCCATTGGCATCAACTGCCGGCTTTGCGACCGCCCGCTCTGTTCGCAGCGCGCGGCGCCGCCCGCCATGCGTCCGCTCCATGTCGATGAAACCATGCGCGGCATCTCTCCTTTCCTCTTTAAGGAGGTGTGAAAAGCTTGGAATAAGGCAAGGAGCAATTTTAATCCGTAAGGCAGAGCAGTGCGAGACGACATGCCAATTTTAGCAATGACGCGATTGCGGTTGAAGTTGACTGGGCTTTTTCCGCGGTTTATTTGGGCGAATGAGGCTGTGATCGCGCAATTGCGTGCCGCGCCGGGCTTCTTGCGCGGCAAGCTCATGGCCGAACCGAGTTTAGCGATGTGGACGGCCTCGTTGTGGCTTTCGGAAGAAAGCGTGCGCGCATTCTATCTGAGTGGAGACCACAGAGCGGTCATGCCCAGATTGGGGGATTTTGCTGCCGAGGCGTTCGTCGGACATATCAGTTATGAGTCTTCCGAGCTTCCGTCCTGGCAATTCATTTGCGAAAACTTGTGCAAGGTTCGGCGATACAGCAATGCGCTGCTGAGCGAACCGAACGACGATCATCGTAACCGGATCGTTGCGCGGCCAAAGTTCGCGTTCCTGACACGGCAATTGAGGCCGGCAAGTTCCAATCGCGGCTCAGCTGTCCTTCGCCTGTAAAAGTCTGGATTTGATTTGCCGGACGCTGCCCAACGATTCATCTCTTGGCAGCAAGTTCGGCGAGCGGATCCGCTCGCCGATCATGTCCGCCGTGCGATGAATGGCAAAATACGACATTTGTCGATGGGGCCAAATCCAGACTTTTACATTCGCCCATGTGCCCTGGCGCGAAACCACAGTTGAGCGCAGCTGCGCTTCGTATCACTTGGGCGAAAGACCGGCATCGGTGTCCAATCGCCGCAACAGCGCTGGGGTGAGCTTGCCGTCGATTGGAAGCCCATGGTCGCGCTGATAGCGCGCGATCGCGTTGCGGGTGGCTCGCCCGCCGCTGCCGTCCGCCTTAAGGACGAATCCCAATTTGACGAGGGCGCGCTGCGCGTTGAGCACCGCCTTGCTGGACAGAGGCGGCTTTGGCGCGCTGGCAGTTGGTTCAGGGGAGGCTCTGGATGGCGGCGGCGTCGCCTGCAAAATTTCCGAGATCGGGTCGTGCGGCGCGCCCGTAAGGGCGGCAAGCGCCTGCGGCGAATCCTGGAGCGCTTTTTTGCGAATCTCGTCTGGTAAAACCGCAGGCTGCGGCCGCTTCGGTGCCGGGGGGGCAAATGCCTCGGCATTTTTTGCCCCGTTTGCGGGCGCGGCTGGAGCCGTACGCGAAAAAAGCAGTGGAGCGGAATGGCGGTTATTTTGCCCGACAAGCGCGTTAAAAACGATGATGATAGAGATCGCTATGAAGAACCCCGCGGCCAAAACTGGCGCGAGGCGCCTGCCGCGCCGAGCGGGGAAGCGTGAGGCATGGAGCATTGCGGCGCGCAGTCTTTGCCAAAAATATTTCAGTTTTGATTCCGGTGCGGTCGAAACGAAATCTCGCTTGCCGGCGGCCATGGCTTCAGGCAATTTTCTTCACCATAATTTGTTGATTTGCCAAGGATTCGTCCGCCGCAGGCAGCCGCGCGAGCGCCGCTATCTTCGCCGGGCCTTTTGCGGCGCCGGTGCAAGCTTGGCCTTCGAGCGGCAGGCGAACGCTCACGCATGTGCCTTTTTCCGGCTCGCTCGCGACCATGATCTCGCCTCCCAACATGCCAACGAAGCCGCGCACGATCGAAAGGCCAAGACCGGTTCCCTTGCCCTGCCGGTCCGGGGAGCCCTTTGCCTGAAAGAAGGGATCGCCGAGACGGCCAAGATCCTGTTCATCAATGCCAATGCCCGTATCGGTCACATCAATTAGAAGCGAAGTGGCCTCCGCACGTGCCGCGACTGTAACGCGCCCGTTGGCGGGCGTGAATTTGATCGAATTAGACAGGAGGTTCACGAGGATTTGGGTGAATAGCCGCTTGTCGCAAAGGATCGTATCGAGATTTGCCGGATAGGCGCGCAGCAGCAGGACTCCGTTGTTCTTCGCCTGGAGTGCGAGCATGTCACAGCAAAGATCGATCTGCGGCGCGGCAGCAAAACGCACGAGCGTGACCGGCAACTTGCCGGATTGGATCAACGACATATCGGTGATCGAATCGGCGATTGCGAGAAGATGCTGCGCCGATTGCTGAATGATCCTTGCGTATTCGCGCTGTTTTTCGGCTATGGGCAGGGGCATGCTGGAAGAAGCAAGCAATTCCGCAAAACCGGCAATAGAATTGAGCGGGGAGCGGATTTCATGGCCCGCATGGGTAAAGAAATGTTCCCTCGTGCTATTGGCTGCGAGGATGTGGGCGCGGGCATCCTCGAGTTCCGCGTCGCGGCATATCGCTTCGGTCACATCACGGAAAAACGCGACGACATTGGCATCATAGCGATCTTTCCGCGGCGCAGCTTCGGTGCGGCGCGCCCGCATCTCTAGCCAATGGAAAACGGGGCTTGCCTGCCCGGCGGGCTCGACCCGCTCCAGGCCGCGCCAGCGCAATGTCGTTGTGGCCATCACAGGCTGTGCGCAAGCATCGGAAATTGCTTTTAAGAATGCCGGCCTGTCCGCGACCTGAACGCGTTCGAAGAAACCGCATCCCATCAGGTCGCTGGCCGTCACGCCGAACAGGCTCTCGCAATTGGAGGTCACCGAAGACGCTTGGCCAGAAAGGCCAAAGCATGCGGCAACGCAGCCCATCGTGTCGGCGTTTCTGTTGTCCATTTCCGTCAAAAGATGGCGCGGCCCGCGGCCCAAGATGCGAATCGCGGCAAGGCCCGCCGCGATCGCGAACCAAAGAGATGACGTCTGATGCAATACACCAGAACTCAGCACAGCTGTGCCACCGGCAGCGAAAAAGGTGAGCGAAAGCAGGGCGACCGGCCCGGCCTTCGCGTACGGCCATTTGCGCTCGATGAGGCGCCGCCAGGACACTTTGCGCAAGCGCAGGGAAAGCTTTCCCTTAAGGCCCCCTGCTAGGGCACGTGGTTCAAGCTGCGGCCAGAAACCCAATCTGCGCCTCCCAGTTGAGCGACCGCTCCAACGGCGCTCGCAGAGAGCCTGCCAGACGGCTCTTTAACAATTTCCTCTTTGGTTAGGAGAGCCGGGCCTCCTTGCCGAGAAAAAAGGGGGAAAATTCCCCTATGGTATAGAAGCAGTTGAGGCCGAGGCGGAATGCCCATGCTCACGCCCGCCGGAAGCCTGTCTTAGGGCCGCGTGATTCGGCGGCGTGGCCGCTGATCCTACACCGGCGAAGTCGAGGCGTGGGGATCACTTGCCTGTTGATGCGTGCGCGCCCAGGAATTAAGTAAAGTTTGACGGCCGGTGGTTTACATGAGGCATTCGGACGAGGTTTCATGACGGGCGCGGTGATCGCTACAAAGCTCGATGAGATCATCGAGAATTTCAACTATTTGGACGAGTGGGAGGACCGGTACCGCTACCTTATCGAGCTTGGCCGCGGTCTCGAACCCCTCGATGAGGCCGCCTATTGCGACAAGAACAAAGTGCGCGGCTGTGTGAGCCAGGTATGGCTCGTGACCAAGGTTGCGCGGGAGCAAGGGGGAAGCCCCGTGCTTTATTTAAAGGGCGATAGCGACGCGCATATCGTGCGCGGGCTCGTCGCGCTTTTGCTCGCTCTTTATTCCGGCCAGACGGCGGCAGGAATCCTTGCGATTGACGCCCAAGGCTTATTCGGAAAGCTTGGCCTTTTGGCGCATTTGACGCCGCAGCGGTCGAACGGCGTGCGCGCCATGGTCGAGCGCATCAAGAACGATGCGCGGGCAGCGGCGGCCGGAGCTCTGGCAGCGCCGTGACGCTTTGAATGGCAAGGCCATCGTTTGTCTCGCCCTCAGCAACCGCGGTTACCCTTTGCTTCCAAGCGCGCTGAAAGTCACTGAGTGCCTGATTGCGGTGTAGCGACCTGATACTTCAGGAGCCCTTCGTCACGCATAGCGTTAAAGATCGTCTCGGCCAGCATGCGGTAGCCAACCTCGTTGAAATGGCAAAAATCCACCATGATCTCCTCTCGTTTGATGGTCTCGAAACGGCTGGCGGTATCGACAAGAATCAGCCCTCTTTGCTTTGCATAGTCTCTGATAAGATTGTTGAAACGGCTGAGATGCTGATAAGCGGTCTTGCTGTTGTCATTGTTGATTTTCATCCACCCGACAGAATTCTCTCCATCGCGAAAATAGTCTTCCGACTCATAAGGCCACCGGCCAACGAGCGTTGAGATGATGATGCGGACATTTTTGTTCTCTTTGCGAAACGCGTCGATCGTGTGATCCAGGTTCAGAAGAAAAAATTTGTAGAGTGCCCGGATGTGGCCGGTTTGGGTTTGGATGTCGTCTGTTTCCGTCGCGAAGGCTTTCGCGCTTTCAGAGGATGATGCTGAAGGCGCCTTGAGCTTTTGGAGGAAGGCATCAAGCAGTGCCAGCGATCTCAGCCAGCGTGTGGGCTCCGGCTAAAAGCTAAAAGGCATCTCAAAGGCTGATTTCTTTGAAACTTCTGAATGAGGATCATAGGCTTGGAAATCGTTCCATCCGGCGTACAGTACCACAATATCAGGCCGCAGCGCCGCCAGTTCCCGCTCTGCCAGTAATGTCCATTGGTCACTCAGGTAGCCTTGCACGCCTGCATTGATGATTTCCACGCCGCCAGGATAGTTCGTCCTGCTGCGAATCAGATCTCGAAGGACACTCGGATAGTTCTGATCCACGTTGCCCCTGTGTGGTCGACTCTCCGAGCGTAACAATTCGCAAGCTTTCCTTCTGCCTTGAGGGCGCAACCTCCTCGCGCTGCATGTAACCATTTGCATTGGTGTGGATGTGTGTCACACCTTGAAACTGGAAACGTCCGATGGATCTCGTGTATATATGGTCCCCACTGTCGAAATTTCGCGCAAGTCTGTACCCTAGCAAAGGGTCAGGGACTTCCATAAAGTTTATGATTTTATTAGGGTGCTTCGCGAAAGCGTCGGCCTCAAGGTAAGCCCATGCGATTCGTGATGCACCCTCGACAACCGCAAAAAAAAGCAATGCCGGCGTGAGCGAGAAGACTATGATTTTCCACAGCGGAAGCTTCCTCCCGGAAATTGGGGACATGGCGGCTAATTCCTTCCATTCTTCATGATGCGAAGATCACGCTTGCTGGCTGCGTTTGATCACCCCGCCGGCAAATCTGTGCCCCGACAAC
>JBPYDY010000239.1:0-2103 GCA_051986155.1 Methylocella sp. | reverse complement strand
GGAGCCATATCAGCGTCCCGAGCAGGCGATCGGCCCTGTTCATTCGCAATGGCCTTTGACAAACATAGGCATTTTCTTAGCATCGATCGTACCAGAAGGGGCGCTGAGCTCGCTGTCATAAAGCCGCAGGACCAAGACGTATCGTGAGGCTTCGCCCGATGGCAGCCAATTGCCCGGCCTCGCATGACGCGAAATCGCAATTTCGAACTGGCCGTCGCCGTCGCGGAGAACCTCGCCCGAGGTGAAACCCTGCCTTCCCGCTCGGTTGGCGGCTGGGGCGCCAGCAGGAGAAAAAAGCGTCAATGTCCAGTAGCGCGCCAGCGGAATTTCGCCCTTCATGATATAATCGCAAGCCGGATCGAATTCTGTGCCGCTCCTGTCACCATAGGCGACAAAGCTTGTCCCTTCCGATTCGCTTAAAGCCGTTTCGCCAAAATAGGCAAGGATCGCCCGGCTGTAAGGATCGACGTCCGGGGCGCCGATGCGAGACCAGCTCGTCCATAATCCCGCTTCGATGGCCCCAAACCCTCTTTTATGTTCGATCACAAACCAAGTAACGAACAAGCCGAGGAGAACACCCGCAGCAGCGGCAGAGAGAAACTTCCCCAAAATTGCGGCCTGTTCCAAGAAGCCGCGCCCGGCGCTAGCGGCTCTGTCAAGGCTCATCCTCCGCCCCCTGCCGGAGCGTTTGCCGCCTTCGCGGGCTTGCTTGGCAGCGCGAGATCCTTCGCCGCAATCGCCGCATCCAAGGGGTTCATCTGCGACGCCCGCATTGCGGCTTCTATGGCCGTGAGGACCGTTGCAGTGGCCGCCGACAGATTGGGCGGCCGACGAGGCGCTTCGGCGGCGGCCGTAATGGGCGCCTGCGCGGCGGCTAAAGCTGGCCTGCCCGGCAGCGGCTTGAGCTCAATCCCTTGATGCGCATATTGCATAATGTCGTGCCAGGTCATGGCGGGCACTGTCCCGCCGGTCATTTTCTCCATCGGCGTGGTGTCATCATTACCATACCAGACGGCGCCAACGTAATTGCCGGTGTAGCCGATGAACCAGGCATTCGTGTAACCGTTTGTCGTCCCGGTCTTGCCTGCAACTTCCGTATTGTCGAGATGTGCGCGCCTGCCGGTTCCAGCCTCGACCACCTGGGTCATCATCGAAACCATGGTCAAGATGACGTCGCGATCGATGATTTGCTTCAGCGGCGGCGCGTCGCGGTCGTGGCGGTAGATCACTTCGCCGCGGCTATTCAAGATCTCGACTGCCGCGTAAGTTGGCGCGCGCAACCCGCCAGTGGCGAATGTGCTGTAGGCAGAAGCCATGTCGCTAACCGTGACTTCGTCGGCACCTATCGGCAGAGAGACGGTATCGACGAGCGGCGTCGTGATACCCATCAGCCGGGCGGTCTCGATTATCTTGGCGCGGCCGCGTTTGGCCTCATCCCACGTGTTATTATGCCCCGGCACGGGATAGGCTTTGCCAATCTCGACGGACAAGCGAACCGCGACCGTGTTCAGCGACTGCGCCAAGGCCGTGACGAGCGGCACGCGGCCCTTGAAATTGCCTTTGTAGTTTCGCGGGCACCAGTTGCCAATGCAAATCGGCCCGTCGACGACGATGGTCGAAGGCTTGAATTTGCCGGTCTCAAGCGCTGTCAGATAAACGAAGGGCTTAAACGACGAGCCCGGCTGGCGCAGCGCGTCGGTTGCGCGATTGAACTGGCTTTCGCCATAGTCCCGGCCGCCAACCATCGCCTTGAGGGCGCCAAGCGGTTCGCGGATCACCGTCGCGGCTTGCTTGACCTTATACTCACGCCCGTACTGACGCAATTTATCCTCAATGGTTTGCTCGGCATGTTTTTGCAAATTGGTGTCGAGCGCCGTTCGCACGGTCAGCACGCGCTCGTCGCCAAGTTTCTTTTCGTCGGCGAGTTTCTCTACTTCGTTAAAGGCGTAATCGAGGTACCATTCTGGTGTGACGTCTCGGCTGCGGTCGACCGGCGTCGCCGGATTGCGCAAGGCCGGGTAAATTTGTCCTTCGGGGAGATAGCCGACCTCGACCATATTATTCAAAACATAGGCCGCACGCGCGCGGGCCGCAGGAAGATTG
>JBPYDY010000238.1:0-9995 GCA_051986155.1 Methylocella sp. | reverse complement strand
GCGACCGAGGAGAGCTCGATGCCAAGCGCATCGGCGATCTGCGGTTTCGATTTGCCCATCGCTAGCTGGATGCCGACCTTCATTTGCGCCGGTGTCGCGCCGCTCTCGCGCAAGATGCGGGCCGCATGCGCTAGCGCATGCTCGCGCAACTCGATCGTCACCGCGATAAGGCAGCTTGTTGGGTCCTTCGCAACGTCTGCGGGGATTGTGTCGGCTGGTGTGAGCCATTTCGCTTCGAGCTTGACGACGCCATAAGGAGTCGAAATCTGCGTCCGGGGTGGCTCGCCCCGACTTCCGTTTGTGGCGGCAAGGATCCGCAGGAAAAGTTTTAGGATTGGCGCAGGCAGACTGTCCCGGGGCGGCACACGCCGGGTAAAATTGGCCGGCTCGCCCGCGGTGATCCGCAGCAGATGCTCGGCCGATCTCGTTTGAAAAATCGTCTTTCCGTCGGAGCCGAAGATCATCTGACCTCTGACCACCGGAGCGACGGCTGTCCAGGCAAGATCGTGATCCTCCGCCATCTCGCCGGACTGTCGCCGAAGCGCATGCGCGAGCCAAGGCCTGAGACGGTCGAGAAGCTGCACATCATCCGCCACAAAGGGCCAGGCGCTGCGCGGGCGGGTCAGCCCCAGAAAGGCGATGGTTCGACCGCCACCGGCTATCATTGCATCGAGAATCCAGCAGGAATCGAGCGGCCGCTCTATCTCGCTCACCCAGCGGCTATCAAGCCAGCGCCGGGTTTGCATCGGAAGAGTCCAGCCGATCTCGCCCGCGCGAAACCCTGGGAGCCAAAGCGGCCCGGGGCCTGAGGGATCCTGCATCAGCGCCCACAAACGCTCCCGCAGCAGCACCGAGGCGTCGGGATTTTCATTATAGCCGCAACCGATCGTGGCATCGGGCTCTAAGAGCGCAAAGCGGGTCGCGCCGTGCGGGATGATCTCATGCAGCAGCGGCGTGACTGCAATCAGTGCGCTCTCGCGGGGCAACCCAAGACAGCACAGGGTTTTCAGATGCTCGACCGCACCCACCGGACTCCCTCCGATGCGGCACCTCTATCATAGAATTACGCCCGATTTCATCCCCCAAACAGATGACGCGCCGGTCAGAGCCCGCGCCCGAGCCTTAAAATTTCCCATTCGAGAATAACACCAGTCGTCTCAAGGACGCGCGCGCGGACGGTTTCGCCAAGCATCTCGAGATCGGCCGCCGTGGCCTTGCCGCGATTGATCAGAAAATTGCAATGGAGTTCCGAGACCTGCGCCTCGCCCAGCTCGAGGCCGCGGCAGCCCGACTTGTCGATCAATTCCCAGGCTTTGCAGCCCGGCGGATTCTTGAAGGTTGATCCGCCGGTGCGGGTATTTACGGGCTGCGTCGAGGAGCGGGCGCGGGTAATCTCCGCCATCTCGGCCTGTATTTTTTGGGGGTCACCGGGATTTCCCGTGAAAACGGCCTCGGTGAAAATCACCTCCGCCGGCACGGCGCAATGGCGATAAGAAAAACCCATGCCGGCGCGAGTCAACTCCACAATGCCGCCGTTGCGAGCAACGCCCCGGCAGGAGATAAGAACGTCCGCCGTTTCCGCTCCATAGGCCCCGGCATTCATGCGCAATGCGCCGCCAACCGTCCCGGGTATGCCGCGAAAGAAGGTAAGGCCCGAAATGCCCGCGTTGGCGGCGGCGGAACTCAGTTTGACATCCGCAACCCCTGACCCGGCGCGCAGGTTTAAACCGTCGATTTCGAGGCTCTGGAACGCTTTGCCGAGACGGATCACGGCGCCCTCTATGCCGCCGTCGCGGATGAGAATGTTTGAGCCTGCGCCAAGAACGAGAACCGGAACAGCCGGATTGAGCGCCGCTAAAAAATACCCAAGATCGCTTTCATCCGCCGGTTCAAAAAACACCTGCGCCGGACCACCGGTCCGGAACCAGGACAAGGCCGAAAGCGGCGCCATGCCGGTGAGAACGCCGCGCAGGCCCGGCATTTGCGCCCGAAGCTGTGGAGCAATATCTTCGAACGGTGCGCTGGTTACCTTATCCAGGGAGAGCATCGCACAATGCTTCCGCCGCGAGCTGACCTGGAAGCGCATGCGCCCATTGGGTGATGTTGCCCGCGCCTAGAAACACAATGTAATCGCCGGGCTTGGTGAGCGAACGGATCAGCGGGGCCAAATCCTCCGGTCGCCTCAGCGGGAGCACATGGGGGTGCCCGTGTGCCTTGAGTGCGATGACGAGAGAATCGCGGTTTGCGCCTTCAATCGGTGCTTCGCCCGCCGGATAGACCTCGGCCACGATCACGACGTCGGCATCATCGAACGCGCAGGTAAAACCGTCAAACAGCGAATGGAGCCGCGTATAGCGGTGCGGCTGAACAACGGCGATAACGCGGCCCTTGGCCGAGGCGCGGGCGGCGCGCAGGACGGCCGCAATTTCGACCGGGTGGTGCCCGTAGTCGTCGAAAATGACGGCCCCGTTCCATTCGCCTGTGCGGGTAAAGCGCCGCTTGACGCCGCCAAAATCCGAAAGCGCCTTCCTCATCGTCTCGGCGCCGATTCCAAGCCGGTGGGCCACGGCAAGGGCGGCTGTGGCGTTCAGCGCATTGTGAAGGCCGGGCATCGGCATCATGACATTTTCGAGCACGGTCTTAGCCCCATTCTCCCGGTCGCGAATGATGACAGTGAAGCGCGAGACGCCATTTTCGAGATCGAGATCTTCGAGCCTCACGTCGGCATCGGGATTTTCGCCATAGGTGATGACGCGCCGGTCTTCGATCGCGCTGGCCAGCTCGCGCACGGCGGGATGATCGGCGCACATGACGGCAAAACCATAGAAGGGGATATTTTCGACGAAAGCCCGGAAGGCTTCCTTGATTGCGTCAAAAGTCTTGAAATGATCGAGATGCTCCGGGTCGATATTGGTGACAATCGCAATGTCGACCGGAAGTTTCAAGAAAGTGCCGTCGCTTTCGTCGGCTTCGACCACCATCCAATCGCCGCTGCCGAGCCGTGCGTTGGTTCCATAAGCATTAATGATCCCGCCGTTGATGACCGTCGGATCGAATTTTCCGGCCTCCAAAAGCGTTGCGACGAGCGACGTCGTGGTCGTCTTGCCATGGGTGCCGGCGATGGCGACGCAATGTTTGAGCCGCATGAGTTCGGCGAGCATCTCGGCGCGGCGCACGACCGGCAGGCGCTTTATCCGCGCGGCGATGAGCTCGGGGTTGTCACGCTTGATCGCGGTCGAGACGACAACAACCTCCGCCGCGCCGAGATGCCCCGCGTCATGACCAATATGGACGAGCGCGCCCTTTGCGCGCAGCCTCGAAACATTGGCGTTTTCGGCGGCGTCCGAGCCTTGGACTTTGTAGCCAAGGTTCAGCAAAACCTCGGCGATCCCCGACATGCCGATCCCGCCAATGCCGATAAAATGGATAGGCCCAAGCTTATTCGGCAACCTCATCCGCTCTGTTCCTGTCGTAACAGACCCTGCACCAGGCCCGCGAGCCTTTCTGCGGCATCGGGGATGCCGAGCCTCTTTGCTGCTGCCGCACGCGCCGCGAGAACATCCATGCCCGCGTGGGCTTTGATAAGAGAAGTCGCCAGCCATTGCGGCGAAAATACGCTCTGCGCGGCAATAGTTGCGGCTCCTGCCTCTGCGAGCTGCCTCGCATTGGCGGCCTGATCCTGGTCGAGCGCATGCGGCAGCGGCACCAGGATCGCCGGGCGCCCGATCACGGTGAGTTCCGACACGGTCGATGCGCCCGAGCGAGCAATGACGAGATGAGCTTGCGCAATCCTTGCCGGAAGGTCCGGGAAAAAAGGCTGAACCTCGGCATCGACCTCAAGCCCCGCATAGGTGCGGCGCACTCTATCTGCGTCTTCGCCGCGCGCTTGCTGGACAAGCATAAGCTTGCGCCGGATTTCTATTGGAACGAGGCCAAGGGCCGCGGGCACGATGTCGGAAAATATCCGTGCCCCTTGCGAGCCTCCCGTCACAAGGATTTTCATCTGGCCGCCGGACCAATCCGGGAATGGCATCCGCGCCGCCTCCAGAACCATCGGCCGGACGGGATTCCCGGTTAGATGCGCCCGGACCGCCAGCTTTTCCGGCAATCCGCCAAGGATCTCGAACCCTTTGGCGATCGTGTCGACTCTTGGAGCGAGAAAGCGGTTGGCGCGGCCAATGACCGCGTTGCTTTCATGCAAAAGTGTCGGGATGCGAAGCCACGCCGCTGCGAGCAGCGGAGGAACGGCCGGATAGCCGCCAAAACCGGCGACCGCGCGGGGCTCGAGCTGCGCAAAGAGTTTTCGTGCCGCAAAGGTTCCCCGGGCGAGGGTCAACACGGCTTGCGCGCGTGAAAGAGCCGGGCCCCCGCTTGGCGAGGCGGCGGCGATTTTGTGGACCCCATGCGCCGGAAAATCGCCGCCATATTTCTCCGCCCGCTCGTCGGTGACGAGATGGACCTCGAAACCGCGTGCTTTCAGCACATGGCTGAGAGACGCTGCCGGAAACAGATGGCCGCCCGTGCCGCCCGCCGCGACCACAACCCGGTTCCCGGCGCTCATGCCAAAGCTTCGATTGTTCCATCGGCGAAGATTGCCGAGCCTGGGCGTTTGCGCAGCACCGCAACCAGAAAGCCCGCGGCAAGCGCGAGAGAAATGAGCGAGGAGCCGCCGTAGGAAATAAATGGCAAGGTCATGCCCTTGGCCGGAAGGAGGTGAACATTGACCGCCATGTTGATCGCGCTTTGAACGCCAATGAGCAGAACGAGGCCCGCCGCGGCGAGACGGCAGAAAGGGTCTTCGTTGCGCTTCGCAAGGAATAGTCCGCGCAAAACAAGGAAGGTGAAGATCGCAACGATCAGGAGACAGGCGACAACCCCGAATTCCTCCGCCGCGACAGCGAAGATGAAATCCGTGTGGGCGTCCGGCAGAATACGCTTTAACGTCCCCTCGCCTGGCCCCTTGCCCAACCAGCCGCCGGACAGAAAACAATCGAGTGCGGTATCGACCTGAAACGTATCGGCGATGCCGCTGTAGGCTGCGGCGGGATCAACAAATCTGAGCACACGGCCGCGTACATGCGGTACCAATTTGTAGGCGAGCAGGGCACCGCAAAAGGCCGCACCGCCAATACCCGTCACCCAGAACCAATGCAATCCAGCCAAAAAGAAAAGCGCAGCCCAGACCAATGAGACAAGCATCGTCTGGCCGAAGTCCGGCTGAAGAATAAGCGGAGTGATGGTTACGATCAGCAAGACAACGGCAAGTGCCAACGCCGGGACATCGCGCCGCTTCGCCCGTTCCGAAAAGCTCCAGGCAACGAGGATGACAAAGGCCGGCTTCAAAAATTCCGAGGGCTGAATGCCGAAAATCCAGCGCCGCGACCCCTTGATTTCTTGGCCGAAGAACAGCGCTGCAACGATTAAAGCAAGCGAGATCAAAAATACCAACAGCGCGCTCCGGCGCACCTGGCGTGGGGAAAGATAGGACGCTGCAATCAGTACGGCGACGGCGGCCACAAGGTAAAGAACATGCCGATGCACGAAATGAAAGGTCGAAAGATTGAGCCGCTCAGCGACGGGGGGGCTTCCGGCCATCGTCAAAACGAGCCCGAGCACCATCAGTGCGCCGACCGCGGCAAGGATCCACCAGTCGATCGTCCACCACCAGTTCGAAAGGTGAGACATTTCTGCGCGCGATACCATTTTGCCCTCTCAGCCCTCACCAGCCAGTAAAGACTTGACGATGGTGCGGAACCGGTCTCCGCGTTTCTCGAAATCCGCAAATTGATCGAAGGATGCCGAGGCCGGCGACAACAGCACGACCGGCTCTTCGAGATCGCTTGTATCAGCATCGCGCGCAGCGGCGGGGATGGCAATTTCGAGCGTGCCGCAGCGCTCATAGGGGAACGAAACGCCAATCGTTTGCGCAAAAAGCTCGGCTGCCTCGCCGATGAGGTACCCCTTGACAATCTTGTTGAACAAAGGCCGCAGCGGCTCGATGCCGCCCGCCTTTGCCCTGCCCCCGAGGATCCAAAATATATTTTCAAAGGAAAGAAGCGCCTTTTCGGCGGCATCGGCATTTGTTGCCTTTGAATCGTTGACGAAAAGAACTTTTCCCTTCCTTCCAACGTCTTCCAAACGGTGCGGCAGCCCAGGAAAACTTTGCAGGCCCTTTGCGACCCGGATAGAATCAAGGCCAAGCGGCCCAAGCGAAGCAACGGCAGCGGCGGCGTTCTGGGCGTTGTGCTTTCCTCGCAGCGAGGAAATCCCGGCAAGATCGGCAATTGCGGACCTTTCGCCTTCGCGATCGCGCATCAGGCACGTGCCATCAAGCACAATCGCGTCCTCACCATCCTCGAGCGCGGCTTTCGTTACCGACACGCGTGTGGTCTTTCGGCCGGATTTCAGGCGCCCGCTGGCAACCGCCGCCGTGGGTGCGTCATCAACGCCAATCACCGCGAGGTCGGCCTTCTCTAAAAGCCGCGCCTTGATCGCGGCGTAATTTTCCAATCTTCCGTGGCGGTCGAGGTGATCTGGCGTCACATTCAGAAGCACGCCGACCGAAGGATCGAGCGACGGCGCAAGGTCGATCTGAAACGAGGAGCATTCGATGACATGCACGCAATCCTTCGATGGCGGCGCTAATGCCAAAATCGGCGTGCCGATGTTGCCGCCGACTTGGACGTTAAGACCAAAGCTCCGGAACAGATGCGCGGCGAGCGCCGTTGTCGTCGATTTGCCGTTCGTGCCGGTGATTGCGACAAAGGCCGAATCCGGGGCGATTTTTCGCCGCTCGCGGCAAAACAATTCAATATCGCCGATGACTTCAACGCCGGCCTTGGCTGCCAGCTGCACCGTCCAATGAGGCGCCGGATGGGTTAGCGGAACACCGGGCGAAAGCACAAGCGACGCAAACAAACGCCAGTCCGAAAGCGCCAGATTTTCGATCCGAAGCCCGGCCGCGCGCGCCCTCTCGCGCGCGTGCTCGTTGTCGTCCCAAACGGTGACGTTGGCGCCTCCGGCAACAAGCGCCTGCGCGGTGATGAAGCCTGAACCGCCAAGACCAAACACGGCGGCATGCTTGCCGCCGTAGCAAGTGACAGGCGTCATAATTATCTCAGCTTCAACGTAGAAAGTCCGATTAAGGCGAGAACAAAGGCGATGATCCAAAAGCGCACGACCACTTGCGCCTCGGACCAGCCAAGCTGCTCGAAATGGTGATGAATAGGCGCCATCTTAAAAACGCGCTTGCCGGTGAGCTTGAAGGAAGCGACTTGGACAATGACCGACAAGGTTTCGAGAACGAACAGGCCGCCGACGATGGCAAGAACGATCTCATGCTTGACGGCGACCGCGATGGTGCCGAGCGCGCCGCCAAGAGCTAGAGAACCCGTGTCGCCCATGAAAATCTGCGCGGGCGGTGCATTGAACCAAAGGAAGCCAAGCCCGGCGCCGATTAACGCGCCACAGATGATCGCAAGCTCGCCGGAGCCTGGAACGAAATTAATCCCGAGGTAGGTTGCGAAGATCGCGTTTCCGGCCAGATAGGCGATGATTCCAAAAGTTGCCGCCGCGATCATCACGGGAACGATCGCGAGACCATCGAGGCCGTCCGTGAGATTGACCGCGTTGCCCGCGGCGACGATGACAAAAGCGCCGAAGGCCAAGAAGAAAATACCAAGGTCAATGAAAAAACCTTTGATCGCGGGCAGGGCGAGCGCCGTCACATGCGGGGTGCCGAACTTCATCATCGCCGCACATGCCATGACGGCAATAGCGAGCTCGATCGCAAGCCGCCGCCGGCCTGAGAATCCTCTGTGCGTCTGTTTTGTCACCTTCAAGAGGTCATCATAAAAACCGATCGCGCCAAAGCCAGCGGTCACCAACAGCACGATCCAGACAAAATGGTTCCACAGATTGGCCCAAAGCAGGGTCGAGACGATCACCCCGGATAGAATCATGAGCCCGCCCATGGTCGGCGTTCCGGCCTTGGTCAAAAGATGCGAGGGCGGTCCATCGTCACGGATCGGCTGACCCTTGCCTTGCTTCAGGCGCAGTGCGGCGATGATGGCAGGCCCGAAGAAAAACACGAAGAAGAGTGCCGTCGCGGTGGCGCCGCCGGTACGGAAAGTGATGTAGCGAAACAGATTGAGCGGCTGGAAAACGCTTGCATATTCCGAGAGCCAAGCCAGCATCTCACGCTTCCTGATTGTCTTGCGCGCGTGCCGCGGCATTTCGTTTTAGAGCATCGACGATTGCGCTCATCTTTATTGCGTTCGACCCTTTGACGAGCACGATATCGCCGCCCCGGATCGTAGCCACAACGGATGGCGCGAGTTCGCTCGACCGGTCGCGTGAAGCCCCCTGCATATGGCGCGGCAGGGCATCATAGAGGTGCTTCGACAATGGCCCGGCAACAAAGACCAGGTCGATGTTATTGGCGGTCAAATCGGCGGCGAGCTCGGCGTGCATGGCGGCGCCTTTCTGGCCGAGCTCCAACATATCGCCGAGAACCGCAATGCGGCGTCCCTTGCCTTGCAAGGGAAGGGCACTCGTAAGCGAGATTGCCGCGCGCACCGACTCCGGGCTGGCGTTGTAGCTTTCGTCGATCAGCGTGTAGGCGCCGCCTTTAGCGTAGAGTTGCAGCCTCTCCCCCCGCCCCGGCTGGGCCTTAAAGGAAGTAAGAGCCGCTGCGGCCAGTTTGACGTCCACTCCAAAAGCCTTGGCAGCAAGCAGCACGGCGAGCGAATTTACCGCAAGATGACGCCCAGGCGCGCCGAGACCATAACTTAGCGCCTCGCCGCAAATGTCCGCCGTTACCATCGAATGGTCGGGTCCGACGGTGACGCTTAAAAGCCGCGCATCGGCCTTCTCGCTCTCGCCAAAACCCGCGACATAGCCGGCAGGGGAATCCTCGGCATGAGCACGCAGGCGCTCGTATTGGGGGATGTCGCGGTTAACGATCGCAACGCCGCCCGGCACGAGGCCGGAAAAAATCTCCGCTTTGGCGTCGGCAATCTCGTCAAGGCTCGCGAAATATTCAAGATGAACGGGGGCGATTGTCGTCACAATCGCGACATGCGGGCGAACCATCGCAGCAAGAGGCGTGATTTCGCCTTTGTGGTTCATGCCGATCTCATAGATTCCAAACGCCGTATCTTTCGGCATCCGCGCGAGAGTGAGCGGCGCGCCCCAATGATTGTTGTAGGATGCAACCGAGGCGTGCACGGCGCCCCCCGGGGCGAGTGCGAGCCGCAATGCCTCTTTCGTCGAGGTCTTGCCGACCGAACCCGTAACCGCGACAATCCGGGCGAGCGAGCGCTCGCGGGCGGCCATGCCAAGCCGTTCCAATGAAGGGAGAACACTGTTAACAACAAAAAGCGGTCCAAACTGTTTAAGCCCCAAGGCATGATGTTCGTCGACCACGGCGGCCACGGCGCCCTTGTCAAAGGCAGCGGCGACAAAATCATGGCCGTCGGAGTTTGCCCCTTTGATGGCAAAGAACAGGTCGCCTTTCTGCAGCGTGCGTGTATCGATCGAAATTCCGGTCACGCCGCCGCGCGGGATGGAACCGCTGACCCGTGCCGAAAGGGGGCCAACAAGACCGAGGCTTGTCCAAAGAACATTGTCGCCAGCGCCATTGTTCATGGGGGAAGTTCTTTCAGGACGGCACGCACACAACCGGCGTCCGAAAATGGCAGCGTTTTACCGCCGATGATCTGGCCAGTCTCATGACCCTTTCCGGCGATCAACAGACCGTCTTCGGGGGCAAGCGCCGAAATCGCCTGGGCGATTGCCAAGGCCCGGCAGCCGACCTCCTCGACATTGCTAAAATCTGCCGCGCCTTGCACGATGGCTCTGCGGATCGCGCCAGGATCTTCAGAGCGGGGATTATCGTCTGTTACGATGACGCGAGCGGCGATGCGCGCGGCCACGGCGCCCATAAGCGGCCGCTTGCCGGGGTCGCGATCGCCGCCACAGCCAAATACGACAAT
>JBPYDY010000237.1:0-5645 GCA_051986155.1 Methylocella sp. | reverse complement strand
CAAGCAATAGGCGGCCGCGCCTCCGCCGGGTGCGGAGCCGTAACCTGGAGCGTAATAGCCTGCCGGCGCAGGAGCATAATAGGGTCCCGGATAATAAGAATATGGCCCAGGACCGTAATCATAGGGTGCTGCAAGCGCGCTGCCGACCAGGGCCCCGGCCACAAGTCCTCCGGCCACAGCCGGGTCCCATCCCCAACCCCAGCCTCGCTATTGAACAGGCTTGATTACGCTTGGGGACGCATTCCTGATCGCAAGCCGATCCATCGCTGGTGAAGCCGACGCGGTGTCTGCGTAACCATTCATGCTCGCTACCAAGACTGTGGATAAGGCAAAGCTTTTCAATGAAAGGGACATCATCGTTCCTTTCCTACAAATTATTTCTGCAACGCAGCCTATCTCCATCAAGTTTGACTGTCAGCTTACACTTCGGCAATGAACGGCCGTTTGGCGACCTAAAATATCACTACAAACGTTATATGGGATGTGGCAAGTTGAATTGATCCAGAATTGATCTCTCTTGGTCTTTGCCACAGTCTCGCAACTTGATTGCGCGCACCCCGTTGCGGCAGCGGCGCGATGAGCACCTCCAAGATGTCGCGGCCGCTCCATCTGAGATCGGAGCAGACAGAGGCAGCGAGACTATGGCGGGAAAATCTCGGCACTCTTAAACGAAAGCCGGTCTATCGCCACAGGTTTCTCTAACGCGGTGTTCGGGACAAAAGCATGACCGCAGACGGCTCAAGGGTGGATGGCGAAGCCGCTTGCAATCTGGGGCGCATCGCCGCCGCAGCCGGATTTGTCCATTTGCATGTGCATAGCTCCTACTCGCTGCGCGAGGGGGCGATAACGATCGGCAATCTTGCCAAGCTTGCAGTGGCCGACGCGATGCCAGCGCTTGCCATTACCGATACGAACAATCTTTTCGGGGCCCTGGAATTTTCCGAAAAGCTCGCCAAAGAGGGCGTGCAGCCGATAGCGGGTCTGCAGATTACCGTCGATTTTCAAGAGAGCGGGCCCGCGCTGCGCAGTGAGACGCATGCCGAGCATGCGTTGATTGTTCTCTTGGCAATGGATCCGTCAGGCTATGCGAATCTCATGCATATTGCCTCCCGCGCCTGGCTCGATCCGCAGGCGGGAGAGTCGCCCCATATCGGGATCGCGGCGCTTGAAGGAAAAACCGAAGGCCTGATCGCCTTGACGGGCGGACCAAATGGGCCGCTTGACCGCGCCTTTCTTCATAACCGGGCAGAGCTCGCTTTTTCGCGCGCGGTTTCGCTCGAACGGTTTTTTCGTGACCGGATTTATGTCGAGATCCAGCGCCACGGGCTCGATTGCGAGCGGGCGGTCGAGCCGCGGCTCCTCGACCTTGCTTATCGCAGATCTTTGCCGCTCGTTGCCTCCAACGAAGTGTTTTTCGTCTCGGCCTCGGATTTTGAGGCGCAAGATGCTCTGATCTGTATTGCCGAAGGGACGGTAGTCAGCGACGGCAACCGCCGCCAGCTTTCGCCCGAGCACCGCTTCAAGACGCGTGCCGAAATGCTGGCGCTGTTCCAGGACTTACCGGAGGCAACCGCCAACAGCGTCGAGATCGCGCTGCGCTGCTGCTTCCGGCCGCTCGCGCAAAAACCAATCCTGCCGCGGTTCTCGGCAGGCGGCGGCCCCGAGGACGAGGCAAAAGAGCTGCGCGGGCAGGCGGAGAAGGGTCTGATCGAACGGCTCAAAGCGCGTGGCCCCGCGCCAGGTTTCACTCCGGAAGATTATCACGCAAGGCTCGCCTACGAGCTCGCGGTGATTATCAAGATGAATTTCCCAGGCTACTTTTTGATTGTCGCAGACTTTATCAAATATGCCAAATCGCAAGCCATTCCGGTCGGACCCGGCCGCGGGTCTGGCGCGGGCTCGCTTGTTGCCTATGCCCTCACGATCACTGACCTCGACCCCATGCGGTTCGGACTCTTGTTCGAGCGCTTTCTCAATCCGGAACGCGTGTCGATGCCGGATTTCGACGTCGATTTCTGCCAGGAGCGGCGGGACGACGTGATCGCTTACGTCCGGCGCCGCTATGGCGCGGATAAAGTTGCGCAGATCGTCACCTTCGGTTCCTTTCTTGCGCGCGGCGTGCTGCGCAATGTCGGCCGCGTTCTCGAAATGCCCTTGGGTCAGGTCGACAAGCTCGCTAAGCTCGTGCCGCAGAATCCGGCGGCTCCGGTGAGCCTCAAGCAGGCAATCGAAACCGAGCCGCGCCTTGTCGAAGCGGCACAAGCGGATCCGCGTGTGGCCAGAGTGCTCCAAGTCGCTGAGGCGCTCGAAGGGCTTTATTCGAATGTTTCGACCCACGCGGCGGGGATCGTGATCGCGGACCGGCCTTTGCAAGAGCTCGTACCGCTTTACCGTGATCCAAAATCCGACATGCCGGCAACCCAGTTCAACATGAAATGGGCCGAGGCAGCCGGACTCGTGAAGTTCGATTTTTTAGGCCTCAAGACGCTGACGATCATCGCCAACTGCGTCAAGCTCTTGCAACGGCGCGGAATTTCCATCGATCCCGCGCAAATTCCGCTCAACGACAAAAAAACCTACGCCCTGCTCGAGCGTGGCGAGACGGTTGGCGTGTTCCAGCTCGAAAGTGCAGGCATGCGCAAAGCCTTGGCCGAGATGCGGGCCGACCGTTTCGAAGACATCATCGCTCTGGTCGCTCTCTATAGGCCCGGCCCGATGGCCAATATTCCGGCCTATTGCGCGGTCAAACGCGGCGAGGAAGAGCCCGACTATATTCATCCAAAGATTGCACCCATTCTCAAGGAAACGTTTGGGGTCATCATCTATCAAGAGCAGGTGATGCAGATCGCCCAGGTTCTTGCCGGCTTTTCGCTCGGCGAGGCGGATCTCCTGCGCCGCGCCATGGGAAAAAAAATCAAGGCCGAAATGGCCGCGCAGCGCACGCATTTCGTCACCGGGGCAGTCGAACGCGGCTTAGATCGCACGAAGGCGGACGAAATCTTCGACCTTCTCGCCAAATTCGCCGATTACGGCTTCAACAAAAGCCATGCGGCGGCTTACGCGTTGATCGCTTATCAGACCGCCTGGTTCAAGGCGAATCATCCCGCCGAATTCCTGGCGTCTTCTATGACGCTCGATAAAGCGAACACGGACAAACTTGCCGAGCTCTGCAATGAAGCGCGCAGGCTTGGCATCAAGGTTATTCCCCCGTCGATCGTAACGTCGGGCGCCAATTTCGAGCCCGCCGATTTGGGCGGCGAGCCGGCAATCCGCTACGCGCTGTCGGCGATCAAAGGGGTAGGCGAAGCGCAGGCACAGGCGCTTGCAGCTAGCAACGCCAGCAGTCAAATTGGCAGCGCCAATGCTCCGTTCTCAAATTTGACCGATTTTGCGGCGCTGCTCAATCCCCGAGACATCAACAAACGGACGCTCGAGAGTCTCGCCGCGGCGGGCGCTTTTGACAAACTCGAGCCCAACCGGGCGCGGATTTATGCGGGCGCAGATGCCATGCTTGCCTTTGCGAACCGGCATCAGCAAGAGCAGCTCGCCGGGCAAAGCCGGTTGTTCGGGGCCGGAAATCTCGATGCGATGATATTGCCGGCAACCGAACTATGGCCGCTCGCGGAGCGGCTGCGGCGTGAATTCGAATCCGTCGGATTTTTTCTCTCCGGCCATCCGCTCGACGCCTATGCCGCCGTACTCGCAAGGCTCCGGGTGCAGCGCTTTGCGGAGTTCGAAGCCGCGGTCAAGCAGGGGGCGACAGCCGGGCGGCTCGCCGCGACGGTGCTTGACCGGCATGAGCGGCGGACGAGGTCAGGCACCAAGATGGGCGTCGTGCAGCTTTCCGATCAATCCGGCCATTACGAAGCGATCCTCTTTCAGGAAGGTCTCAATCAATACCGCGAGTTTTTGGAGAAGGGCGCTTGCGTGATCGTTGGCTTGCAAGCCTCGCTCGAGGGCGAGGAAGTGCGCTCCCGCATCGTGACCGCCGAGCCCTTGGATAGAGCGGTAAGCCGCATTGGATCGGGACTTCGCGTTGTCTTGCGCGACAAGAATCCGCTTGATCAAATTGCGGGACAGCTTCGCGGCAGAGGGGAATCCGAAGTGTCTCTTGTTCTTCTCACGACGAGCGGCGAGGTCGAAGTGAGACTCCCCGGCAAATATTCCGTCTCGCCGCAAGCGGCAGGTGCGCTCAAGGCGATCCCGGGGGTCGTCGCGGTCGAGCATGTTTGAGTGAGCAAGCCGGAGGATGACAGCGATGATGCAACTCTATTGGGCGCCGCGCACGCGCTCGCTGCGCGCGCTATGGGCCCTCGAAGAGGCAAGCGTTCCCTACGAGCGGATTAGCCTTGACCTTTCGTCAGGCGAGCACAAGAGCGCGAGCTATCGGGCGATCAATCCGATGGGAAAAGTTCCCGCGTTGACGGACGGGCCGCTTGCGGTCGCCGAGTCCGGCGCCATCTGCGCCTATGTCGCGGAAGCCTGCCCCGCGGCGGGCCTCGCACCGCCGGTTGGTGATCCGGCCCGAGGGCGCTATCTGCAATGGCTCTTTTTCTCGCCAGGCTGTGTCGAGCAGGCGTTTCTTGCGAAATTTGCCAATGCGGAGGTGAGGCCCGAGTCGGCCGGATTTGGTGATTTTGACCGTGTCTTCGACGTTCTCGAAGAAGCTCTTGCCGTAGGCCCCTATTTGCTCGGAGAGCGGTTTTCGGCGGCCGATGTCATGATTGGGTCGGATCTTCATTTTGGCATCGACATTTTCAAGCTTGTCTACCCGCGGCCGGCGCTGCGTGCCTATGTCGACCGCTGCCTTGCCCGGCCGGCGTTCCAGCGCGCCAAGGCGATCGATGCCGCTGGCGTTTGACGCGGCAACGCGCGTGAAAAACCTGCTAGCCAGCCGAGCGTCCGTAGTTAGCAGCCCATGTGAGCATGCATACGTCAAGACCCAACCATAACCGTCATTTTCTGGCATCCCCTATTCGTGGGATGCCACCTTCCTGCCTTGCCGTTATCGTTCGACTCAAATCATTCGTCGGAGGGCAAACCATGAAAACTTCCAGATCAGCGCGCGGACGCACCACAAAAATCCTTGGCGTCATGGTCGTCGCGAGCCTGCTGCCGTGGCTCGTGTCGAACCACGCAAGCGCTGCTGAGCCCGGCGCACCGGAATCCAAGGGGTCGGCTACGCCCACGCTGGCGACTGCGAAGCAGTCTCCCGAGGAAGCCGCGAAGCAGAAGGCTTGGCGCGAGTCCATGTCGCAGGCTCCCCTGCCGAAGAAGATGTGCTACGAGGCCACCTATCCGGACAGCCAATGGCGGGAGGTACAATGCAAGGCCGTGCCGCTTGTGCCGTATATGCCGGCGAGGGGGCCCAGGCCCGATACCGTGGGCAACGCCAATGACGTTTCGGCCCAGGCGCCTAGCGGGTTCATATCCTCAGCGACCGGGTCTTTCGACAGCGTCGCAGGCGTGACGAGCGAGAGCGTCTCTGGCAACGCGAACACTTTCTCGCTCCAGCTCAACGCGAACACCTCCACCGCAACCCCGCAAACCCCGGCTTGCAATGGCGGCGCCGCAGGGTGCGTGGCCTGGCAACAATTCGTGTACACCAGCAACGGCTCCAACCCCGGCTCCTTTGTGATGCAATA
>JBPYDY010000236.1:0-2948 GCA_051986155.1 Methylocella sp. | reverse complement strand
CGGAGCGGCCAGACATTGTCCTGATTGAATTTGCCGTGAACGACGCGGCTCTCAACCGCTTCATTTCCCTATCCCAGAGCGTCGAGAACATGCGGGCGATCGTCCAAGCGGTGCGCGCGGAAAACTGCCGCGCCATCATCATCCAAGCGATGAATCCGTTGTGGGGTTTTCGCCGCTGGGTAAGACCTTTTCTCGATCAATATATCGAAGCCCATGCCACATTGGCGCAAGAGATGGGGGTCGATTTCGTCGATCACCGGCCCCTCTGGGCGGCGTATTCCGATGCCGAGATAAAGCGGATGGTTCCGGATGGCGCCCATCCTTTGCCCGGCTATTCCGCCAGCATGATTGCCGCACATATCAAATCCTGGTTGATCGAAAAGCATTTCTCTGGGGGCTGCGCGCATTAGCGTCTGCGTATCGCGGGGCTCGCTAATTGAGAGAGGCAAGTGGGGGGCTGTGCGGTCCGTTGCTGCCACGGCGTGTCCCCTATTCAGGGGACGCACTAAGCTGGCTTTTCAATATACTGCGTCCGTTAACACCGGTTCCCGGCGGAGAGGTGGAATTTGCGCGACGGCTGCCGGGTGAGAAATTATAGGGAGAAGCACCATGACAGTATCTCGGCGTGACGTTTTGCTTCAAGGTTCCGTAATCGGGGCGGGCCTCATCGCGGCCAATACCGCAGGCATCGAGGCGCTCGCCCAAGGGCAGCCTCCGCTGCGCCAGTCTCTCGCCAATCTGCAATTAAACGATCCGGTGCTTCAGGCTTGGCGAGACGGCGTCGCGCAATTGAAGGCAAAATCTTCGAGCGACCATATCAGCTGGGCAAGCTTTGCGGCCATTCACGGCAATGCCAGCAACTTCAACCTTTGCCCGCACGGAAATTGGTACTTCCTGCCCTGGCACCGTGCCTTCCTTCTCATGTATGAACGGACGGTGCGGCAGCTCACCGGAAACAATGATTTCGCTTTGCCTTATTGGGACTGGACCAACAACCGGCAAATGCCTGCGGCATTCACTCAGCCAACTTTTAATGGCAATCCCAATTCGCTGTTCGAGCCGCAGCGAGACGCCTCGCCGACGGACTCGCTCACCGACGAGATCGTCGGTCAAAGCGTCATCAACACGATCCTCGGGCAGACGGATTTCGAAACCTTCGGAACGAGCCGGCCAAGACGGAACGGCAGCCCTCAGGACTCGCTCGACCAATCTTGGATCAACTGCGAGTTCTGCGGCGACTCCGGCACGTTGGAGTCGAACCCTCATAACAACGTCCACAACTTCGTGGGCGGCCTTATGGGCAGCTCCCAATCGGCGCTTGATCCGATCTTTATGATGCATCACTGCAACATCGACCGGATTTGGGCCCTGTGGAACGCCAACAGCCAAAACAGCAGCGATCCGTTATGGACGAACATGACCTTTCAGCAGAATTTCTACAATCCCGATGGATCGTTCTATTCCCCCAAGGTCTCGGATCTGTACAGCCCGGAAGCCCTGGGATACACCTATGGCCTTCCGGCACCGGCAGGTCCCGCCGTTGCGGCGCCGCCGGCGGCGATCATGGCGCTCAACGATAAACTTAGGACGCTCTTTACGACACCCAACCTGCGCGGCGGTGCCGGCATCCAAACCTTTGCCGCGCAAAACGCCCAGAATGCAACCGCAACGGCCGAAAAGCCGCTCGAGATTCCCGTAGAGGTTGACAGAAGCCTCTTGAGCGCGGTCGCGCGGCACCCGGCGCCGAGCTCTGGTAACGAATTGCTTAATTTCAATGCGGCGCGCGAACAGCGCGCCTCGGGCCCGCGGGCTCTTGCCGTTATCCGCGACATCGCGGTCACGCAGCATAAAAACACATTTTACAGGGTCTTCATCGACTGCGATTATCTTTCCCAAGCGACGTCGGTTTCGGATCCTCACTATGTCGGCACCTTCGGGATCTTTGGCGAACACGCGGGACACGGCGGCAAACCAGCCGCATCCCCCTCGATCGCCGTTGATCTGTCGGGCACGATAAAGCGACTATACGGCAGCGCCACGGAGCATTCCGGGCGTATCCTGGTTCAGATTCAGCCGGTCACCGTCAGAGCCAAGGCCGGCCCGGCCGGTACCGCCGCACCCAGCCGCGTCGAGGTTGCATTCGTCTCGCCCTAAGCCCATATCGCGAATAGGTATCGTCTGGGAAAGGCCAATGGGCAACCGCGCGATCCTTATCACTGGCGTAGCGTTGGCCGTTGCAGCCGGACCCCCGTTTTGGGATACGTCTGTGGCCCAAAATAATTCCCCGGTTGCGACAATCTCCAACCCGGCGGTGGTCACCGCCGCGGCCGCGCCCGAAGAAGGCATTGTGAGCCAATCCCCGCGCGTGATCGTTAGCGTGACAAGCTTCCGCCCGCCGCGCGACGGCGCCGTGGAAGCCGTCGTGAAGGCCCAAAAGGACGACCAAACCGTGCGGGAAATCGGCCGGTTCGGCATATTCCCGAACACCGGATTTACCGCGGCCGACTCCTCCGGAGCCCGCCGCTTCGGCCTGCCCCTGCCCAAGGAGCTGGCCGGCAGTAAAGCCCTAAAATTGGATGTGTATCTGGTTCCATTTAGAGGCAGCGGAGAGGGTGCGGTCTTAGAGCTTGGCGGCGCCGAAATCCGTTGATGGCGCAAAATTAAATCATCACCGTTGTTTGCGCGATCTTCGGCTGTTTGTCTTTCATGCTGTTTTTCCTAGCCTTTTCTCTCAGGTAGCTGCTCAATTCGCGCAAAATTGCCCCCTTTTGGGCCGTTTTTAACGCGGACATTCTGCGGACTATCGAATGCCCGAAGCGCCCGCTCTTGGTGCTCGGGCGCGTGGTGCCCATAGGTCTTCTCGATGGTTGGCACTGAGGTCGCGAGGAATTGCGCCACGTCCCAAAGGCTGACGCCGTTTTGCAGCAGCCAGCTTGCGCATGTGTGCT
>JBPYDY010000235.1:0-11015 GCA_051986155.1 Methylocella sp. | reverse complement strand
AGGCGCGACGTACCATGCTGGCCCATGGGGAGCCTCCGGAACAATCGGCCCCTGTCCCTCGCCGCGCAACATGAATTGGCGATGTTCCCAATCGACGCCAACACGCTTCGGCGGACGCAGCGCCGCTTCGGCTGCCAGGGCGGCGGCCACTAAAGCGGCCACAACCGCGGCCGAAGCGATTGGCTCTCTCGCTGCCTTTAAGGCGGCAACAATTTTAGGCGACTTAAGCATTCAACTAACGGGCACGGCTTTTCAAATGAGGCAACTCGATGTTTTTTCCCGCCTGAGCTGAAGATATTAGATTTTAGGAACGATTTTGCAATGGCCGTCCTGTGGCGCGGATTGCCCGGCCGGCTCGCAACCCGAGAGCCCGGCTCGAACTTCCTTAGCCGTAGCTCATGCGATGTGCTTGTCTTGCTTTATTTCTGCGCGGAACGTGAACTCTGCTGGCTCGGCTCAAACCTGCTATTTTGCGGCCTTGCACCTTAAAGCCGCCTGCGCCGCGGCAAGCCTCGCGACCGGGATCCGGAAGGGCGAGCAGGAAATATAGCTGAGGCTCGCCTTCTCGAAGAAGGTTATCGATGCCGGATCGCCGGCGTGCTCGCCGCAAACGCCAATCTTCATATCTTCGCGTGTCGCACGGCCTCGGGTGACGGCGATCTCGATCAACTCGCCCGTGCCCTCCGCATCGATTGTCGCGAAAGGATTACCGGGAAGCAGTCCTTCGGATGTATAGGCGCCGAGAAAAGTTCCCGCATCATCGCGCGAGATCGCAAGGCAGGTCTGTGTGAGGTCGTTGCTGCCAAAAGAGAAGAATTCGGCACTCGCCGCGAGTTCGCCCGCAAGCAAACAAGCGCGCGGCGTCTCGATCATCGTGCCGACAGAATAAGGGATGCTCTCGCCCGTCTCGGCGGCGACAGCCTTTGCTAGCGAATCGATCCGCGCCTTGATCTGATCGAACTCGGCCCGCGCGATAATGAGCGGTGTCATGATCTCGGGGTGGACCGGTGCTCCCGTCTTGCGTTTGGCAGCGACGGCTCCTTCGAAAATCGCGCGGGCCTGCATTTCGGCGATCTCCGGATAAGCGATCGCAAGCCGGCAGCCGCGAAATCCCAGCATCGGATTGGATTCCGCAAGCTCCGCGGCGCGGCCTGCGAGCTTTTCCGGCAACACGCCCATCGCCTCTGCGACTGCGGCGACCTCGGCGCTGCCGTGCGGCAAGAATTCATGCAGAGGAGGGTCGAGCAGCCGGAGGGTTACCGGCAGGCCGGCCATGATTTCGAAAAGCTCAGCAAAATCGGCGCGCTGCATTGGCAAAAGCTTGGCAAGCGCGGCGCCCCGGCCGGCTGCGTCCTCCGCAAGAATCATTTCGCGCATCGCAACGATACGGTCGGCCTCAAAAAACATGTGCTCCGTTCGGCAGAGACCGATTCCTTCTGCGCCGAACTTCCGTGCGACACGCGCGTCGCGCAGCGTATCGGCATTGGCCCGCACGCCCATCCGGCGGACTTCGTCGGCCCATCCCATCAAGACGGCAAATTCGTCCGAAAGATCCGGCTGGCGCATTTCGACGGCGCCCTTGATGACTTGACCCGTGCTGCCATCCAGCGTCAGCACATCGCCCTTCTTTAAGGTGAGGCCGCCGGCCGTCATAGTTTCATTGGCGTAGTTGATGCGTATCGCGCCAGCGCCGGAAACGCAGGGCTTGCCCATGCCGCGCGCGACCACGGCCGCGTGGGAAGTCATGCCGCCGCGGGTGGTCAATATTCCTTCCGCCGCATGCATCCCCATTATGTCCTCGGGGCTCGTCTCGACGCGCACAAGGATCACTTTGCGCCCCGCGCTTCGCAGTTGCTCGGCGTCGCTCGCCGAAAACACGATCTCGCCGCTCGCGGCACCGGGCGATGCTGGCAGGCCGGTGGCGATGATCTGACGGTGGGCTTTTGGATCGAGCGTGGGATGCAGTAGCTGCTCAAGCGAGGACGGGTCCACGCGCATCAGCGCTTCTTCTTTGCTGATCATTCCCTCATGCGTCAGGTCAACGGCAATGCGCAGCGCGGCCTTACTGGTGCGCTTGCCCCGGCGCGTTTGCAACATCCAAAGCTTGCCGCGCTCGACGGTGAATTCCATGTCCTGCATGTCGCGGTAGTGCCGCTCGAGAAGATCGGCCATGCGCGTGAATTCGGCGAAGACGCCGGGCAACGCCCCTTCCATCGAAGTCTCTTGCGCGGCCGCAACCACACGCGCTTTTTCGGTGAGATTCTGTGGTGTCCTTAGACCCGCGACGACATCCTCCCCCTGCGCATTGAGCAGAAATTCGCCGAAGAGTTCCTTCTCGCCGGTCGAGGGATTGCGAGTGAAGGCGACACCTGTCGCCGACGTCTCGCCCATATTGCCAAATACCATCGCCTGTATCGTCACCGCGGTGCCGAGATTTTCAGGGATATCGTTGAGCCGGCGGTAATTGACCGCGCGCGGATTCATCCAGGAATCGAATACGGCACCGATGGCGCCCCAAAGCTGCTGGCGCGGATCCTGCGGAAAGGCAGAAGAAAGTTTTTTTTCGACCGTCCTCTTGAACTCGGCCACGACATTTTTCAGGTCATCGGCGGTTAGCTCCGTATCCAGAGCAACGCCCTCATTTTCTTTGTAACGCTCGAGGATCTCCTCGAATATGTGGTGTTCAATGCCCAGCACCACGCTCGCATACATCTGGATGAAGCGGCGGCAGGAATCATAGGCGAAGCGCGGATCCCCCGAGCGCGCCGCCAACGCCTCGACCGCGATGTCATTGAGACCGAGGTTCAAAACAGTGTCCATCATCCCCGGCATCGAGTACTTCGCTCCCGACCGCGCCGAGACGAGAAGCGGATCATGCGGATCGCCAAACCGGTGGCCCGCAGCGCGGCCGATGGAATCGAGTGCTTCCTCGACCTCACCGGCAAGTTCGGGAGGAAACTGCTTTGCGTGCGTGTAAAAATAGCTGCAGACCTCGGTAGTGAGGACGAACCCCGGCGGAACAGGCAAACCAAGCCGTGCCATTTCCGTGAGACCAGCGCCTTTGCTGCCGAGGAGGTCGCTGCTAATGGTCTCGCCGCCGGCTGCGCCACGGCCGAAAATATAGACCCACTTCGCCATTCCAAACCTTTTACCGGGAACTTCGCGAGAATGCCCCGCAAGCTCGATCATACCTAGGGCATTTAATCATAAGTTCACGCCGCAGGCACGCTCGCGATCCCCGCCGGGGCGACAATAATAAGCGTGGCAATGCCCATGCCTGCGATCAAGGCACCCCAAGTCCGGCGCCACCGACGCCTTAGGCCTTCCCCCTCTTGATGCGTTTTGGGTAATTACTCCCTTCTCCTGCTCGCGAATGCGGGCGCGAAGCGACGCGGATGAGGATGTTGCAAGGTCCTCACCCGGCCCCGCTTCGGGACACCTTAGTTTTCCGTCCCGCGTGCTTATGGCGGCGAGCCTACGCCGGGCCGGAGCGCAAGAGAATGGCGCGCGCGTGAACAAGCGCCGACAGGACAAACGCCGAGGTGACTTCTGGTCCGCCCACCACAATACGTGTCGGCGTCTTCATCTTATTCCACTCATAGCCCCTGTAAGGCGCGCCAAAGCGGCCCTCGCCGAAGTTCGTTGCGATCCGGCCGAGTGACGGCGCAAACGTCCTTGGATCGGCACCGAGCTTCGCCAGGGTAAGCAGCGCCAATGCGGCATCGAACGGATTCATTTCGGCCGCGGTGAACTCCTCTGCGATGAAAGTAAGGATGCGGCCCCGCATCCTGTCGAAATGCGCTTCGGGATCAAGAGTCTCCTGTGTCACGCGCGGCAACGCCGCGAAAGCCGCGTGACAGCGTGCGAAATAGGCACAGTAAAGCTCGGGCAGATAATAGATGTGCGACCGGGGATCGGCGAAGGCTCCGGATTCGACGAGTGCAAATTGGAAGCGGATCATCCGGCGGAGCGCATCGATACGCCGGGGATCCTTTGTGACGCCCCAGCGCTCGCAGTTCCGAAAGCTCACTTCCAGCACGTCGAGGTTGAGCGTCGGATCGATATCATTGCCGTATGGCCTCTCGCCCGCGAGGTTCTCGATCCAGGTCAACACGCCGCCGTCATAAGCGATGTGATCGTTTAGGGTGAGCGTCGGCTGAAGCCCGCCGTCTCCGCCGCCGGCCTGGTAGGCGGCGAAAAAATCGATGAACGGGTAGCGCAGGATCGGTTCGCTGTAACCGGCCCGGGTTGCTGCCGAGATCGCGCAGGCCGTCGTATCGCAATCGGGGAGGTAGATTCCAAAGCCAAGTTCATGCTTCAGCCGCCAGAAGAACTTCGTCATCCGGACGTCTGGCGGAGGGACGAGCGCGGTGATTGCAGAGACGGCCTCGCCGTCCCGCGGCGTGCGGACCCTCTCGCGGCTTGTGATGAGACAGAACCGGATCATGCTCGCGATAGCCCTGCGCGCGGGTCCCAATTCCCTGGGCGCGGCAAGCCCGCTCTCAAGATAGTCCATCAGCGCTTCGCAGAAGAAGGCATCGTAATAAGCGGAGCGATGGCGGATTTGCACAGGCCCAGCCATTTGCTCCGACGATCCGCGCCACGGCGGGCTGATGAGCGCACCGGCGGCGGGATTGGCGAGGAGAAACACCCGCAACAGATTGAATAACAGCGTCGCGTTAAGGTAGGTTCGCGCCTGAAGCGCGGCCATTGCCGTCGAGAAGTCTCGGCCGCGAAAATCCGGGTCTCCACAGAGATTGAAGGCCGCATAGGCCGGAATGAACCCGTTTCTTGCGAAGCGGCCCAGAAGATGCGCGGCGCAGCGCCGGATGATTTCCTCCACGGCCGCAAGCGAGGGCATGCGGGCCGAACCTGCAATCGCCGGGCGCTCGCGCCTGGGCTGCGGATAGGCGTCGATGAGGCCGCCTATAGGCTTGGCTGTGGCGGACCAATCGGGAGAGGCTTCGTCTCGCGCGGCAATAATTGCCACGCGAACGGCATTAAAGAGTGCAGGATCGCGGAGTTCCGCCAGTCCAGCACGGCCAAGCACAAGCCGCAGCGGGAGATTTGCGACCGCCTTGCGGTAAAACGCGGCGACATGCGTGCCCGAACTTTCGGGGCAATTGAGCAGTGGATCACAGAGATCATAGAGTGACGGCCCGCTCTTTTGCATGAAGAAGGTGTTGTAAGCGGCGCGCGCGAAATGAAGAATCATCTGCAATCACGCCTCGGCAAATCACCCTGGAAGCCAGGTTGCATAGGTTACTTTTCCCACAGTCGCTGGTAGGACGCGAGCTTCGCAAGCGTACTTCCGCAAATCGGTTTCCGGCACGAAAAAACCGGGAGCGCAAGCAAAAGGAGCAGCTGCCGTGGCTTTCGGGCTTCGAAGGCTGCAGAAAGCGGGGGTATATTGTCTGCGGGAGGCTGGCTGCCGTAACAGAAATGGCTGAGGCCATAGCAGCGCGCAGGCGAGATCATCTCGAAAATCGCCATCAGCTGGCGGAAGCCGTCATCCACTGTGATCTAAAAGCATCGACGGCGCAGAAAAGCCCGCATGCGCTTCAAAAAGAAGCGGTTAGCGTTGCGGGTCGCGATTTTGTCCGCTATTTCACCTCGGGTGAGCAAATTGAACAATATGCTGTATTAAAGCGTTTTAACACTCGCCCCCGGCTTTTTCCAGCGCTTCTTGCGAGTCTGGCGTTCCTAAAAGAGGCACTCGTGACACAAGAATCCAAGACTCCCTTGCTTGATACAATTTCGACGCCAGCGGACTTGCGGCGCCTGCCCGCATCCGATCTCGCCCAGCTCGCAAATGAATTGCGTATTGAAACGATCGATGCGGTTTCGGTGACCGGCGGGCATCTTGGCGCGGGTCTTGGTGTCGTTGAGCTCACGGTCGCTTTGCATTATGTCTTCGATACGCCGAAGGACCGGCTGGTGTGGGACGTCGGCCACCAGTCTTATCCGCACAAAATCCTCACAGGGCGGCGCGACCGGATCAGGACCTTGCGCCGCGGCGGCGGCCTGTCGGGTTTCACCAAACGCTCCGAAAGCGAGTACGACCCCTTTGGCGCGGCCCACTCATCGACCTCGATCTCGGCCGGGCTCGGCATGGCAGTGGCCAATACGCTCGCGGATAAGAAAACCCATGTGATCGCTGTCATTGGCGATGGCGCGATGTCTGCCGGAATGGCTTATGAGGCCATGAACAATGCGGGCGCCATGCATTCGCGCCTCATCATCATTCTCAACGACAATGACATGTCGATTTCGCCGCCGGCCGGCGCCTTGTCCGCCTATCTTGCCCGGCTGGTTTCCGGCGGCACTTATCGGTCCGTGCGGGAAACGGCAAAACAGCTTGGGCGCCATCTTCCCCAATTCATCTATGACCGGGCTCGAAAAACCGAGGAATTCGCCCGCAATTTCTGGGCCGGCGGAACCTTGTTTGAGGAGCTTGGCATTTATTATGTCGGGCCAATCGATGGGCACAATATCGATCACATGCTGCCGGTGTTAAAGAATGTCCGGGACCACGATATCGGGCCGATCCTGGTTCATGTCGTGACCCAGAAAGGCAAGGGCTACGCGCCCGCCGAGGCGTCGACCGACAAATACCATGGCGTCAACACCTTCGATGTCGTTACCGGAGTCCAGGTCAAACCCAAGGCCAATGCGCCATCCTATACGCGGGTCTTCGCCGATTCCTTGATCGCCGAGGCGCGGGAGGACGATAGGATTGTTGCCATCACCGCCGCCATGCCGAGCGGCACCGGCCTTGATCTCTTCGAAAAGGTCTTTCCGGAGCGCACGTTTGATGTTGGCATCGCCGAGCAGCATGCCGTCACTTTCGCGGGCGGCCTTGCGACGGAGGGTTTCAGGCCCTTCTGCGCAATCTACTCGACGTTCCTCCAGCGCGCTTATGATCAGGTCGTGCATGACATTGCGATCCAGAAATTACCGGTGCGATTCGCGATCGACCGCGCCGGACTCGTTGGCGCCGATGGCGCAACCCACGCGGGCTCGTTCGATATTCCCTATCTCGGAATCCTTCCTGGGTTCGTCGTCATGGCGGCGGCCGACGAAGCCGAGCTCGTGCACATGGTGGCAACCGCCGCGGCTTACGACGAGGGGCCCATCGCCTTCCGCTATCCGCGCGGAGAGGGCATCGGCGTGGACCTGCCCGCGCGGGGAACAGTCCTTGAAATCGGCCGCGGCCGGCTTTTGCGCGAAGGGACCAAAGTCGCCCTCCTGTCACTTGGCGCGCGGTTGGCGGAGGCGCTCAACGCGGCCGACGATCTTGCCGCCTATGGTATCTCGACGACAGTGGCAGATGCGCGTTTCGCTAAGCCGCTCGACCGGGATCTTCTGTTGCGGCTCGCGGCGGAGCACGAGGTGCTGATCACGATCGAGGAAGGCTCGATTGGCGGTTTTGGTTCATTCGTGATGCAGGCTCTCAGCGAAGAAGGCATATTCGATGGCAATGGCGCGAGAGGTTTGAAATTCCGCGCCATGGTTCTGCCTGACCGCTTCCTCGATCACGATAAACCCGAAAAGCTTTATGCGAGCGCGGGTCTTGACGCTAAAGGCATTGTTGCGAGAGTGCTCTCGGTCCTTGGCCGGCAGACCGAGGCGAAAAAGACCATGATCGCGTGAATGGACGCTGCCCTTATTTTTGATTGACGATCTCGTCGAGCGCCGACTCGAAGCTCGCGATATTACGCGCCCCAGCGCCAAAATCGTATGGGCCGAATCGCGAGACCGACCGGATATCGATGCGCGTCTGGCTCGGGAGCGGCCTTAGCCTCACCGTGATGTCGGACGGAAAGCCGAGGATGAAACTCTTGGCGATGGCATCGACATGGCCGAGCCCCAACCGGCCGCCAGGCGCCCTTTGTTCGACGATCCGCCAGCCGTTCGCAGAGACAGCCTTCAACACCGCGGCAAACGATTCCTCGCCGTCGAGGTCAAGAAGAATGGGCTGAACTTGCGGATAGACCTTGAGTTGCGGTCTGCGGGCCGCGAGCGGCATGCTCGGCGGCGTGGCGTCTCCCCTCGCGGCGATCGCCGCCCGCGACAGAGAGAAATAGGGCGGGTCGGCAATATCGGTCGAAATATCGTAGACGCGCGGCAAACGGATGGATTGTTGCGCGAGGTAGGCCGGATAGGCCAAAAGCAGAGCGGCAAGAACGAGTCCGGCAAAAGCTTGACCGGCACCCGGACGTCCATTGTGCCAGATGATTGGAAACGCCAAAACCGCAGCAATTGCCGCAACAATGGCAATCGCCGCCGCCGCGCCGAGGACCGCAATCAGGTCCGGAGGACTTTTGACGCCGATAACGGCAAGAGCCGCGACAAAGAGCGCAAACAGCGCCAGGCGGTAGCTGAGCACGGCTGCCTTGGAATGGGGCTCCTCGATGACGAGACGGCGCATGGCCACATGTCCTTTCGCCCGATGGCTAAAGGATTCCGACGGGTAACGCTATGCCGAATTTGCTCGACTCCGCCTCAAATCTGCGCGCGGCGCTTATCAGGCGAGAATTTTCCGCACGCGATCTCCTTGCTGTGACTTTGGATGCCATCGCACGGTTCAATCCGGCGCTGAACGCGATTGTGCATCTCGATCTTGCCGGGGCTTGGAAGGCAGCTGCCGCCTCGGATGAGCGCATCGCGCAGGGCCGGGCGGGCGCCCTCGAAGGCCTGCCGGTGACCATAAAAGATTGTTTCGAGGTTGCCGGGATGCCCGCAACGGCCGGCGCTCCCGCTTTACGCGGCTATGTCCCAAAAATAGATGCGCCGGCCGTCGCAAGGCTGCGCCGCGCTGGAGGCAACATCATCGGCAAGACCAATGTTCCCATTTTCGCCGGCGACTTCCAAACCTACAACAAAATTTACGGGGTAACCAACAATCCATGGAATTCAAGCTTTTCTCCTGGCGGATCCTCGGGCGGTGCCGCGGCGGCCATGGCAGCCGGCTTGAGTGCCCTCGAGCTCGGTTCGGATCTCTCGGGCTCAATCCGCTGGCCGGCGCATTGCTGCGGTATCTTTGGCCTCAAAGCCACGTGGGACCTCGTTTCGGCCTATGGCCACATTCCGCCAATGCCGGAACAACGCCTCGAGCGAAACCCAGAGCTTTTGAGTTTTGGTCCCCTCGCGCGCTCGGCCGCGGATCTATCGCTTGCGCTCGACGTCATTGCGGGGCCGCGCGACCCCCTCATGCCGGCGCGAGCGCTACTTCCGGCGCGCGCGCACGCACCCAAGGGCCTCCGCGTTGCGCTTTGGCTCGATGAGGGTTTCGCGCCGGTCGACGCCTCTGTGGCGGAAGCCGTGCGGAAGGCAGCGCTCATGCTCGAAGATGCGGGCGCTATCGTCGATGAAAGCGCACGCCCGGCGTTCTCCTTCGAGGAAGCCTTTGAGGTTACGGCGGTCCTCATCCATGCCCTCATAGCCGCAGGCCTGCCGGAGGCGGTGCGGGGACGCCTTGCCGCAGCCGAGCACGTTTTTTTGACCGGCGACCTCTCGCATCGCGCGCTGCAATGGCGAGGACTGAACCTCACGGCCGCCGGTTACTCGAGCCTTATGGCAAGGCGCCGGCGCCTCTGCGAAAAATGGGCCAAGTTTTTCGAAAACATCGACGTTGTGCTTTGCCCGCCGGCCCCTGCCGGCGCCATTGCCCACGATCACCGGCCCGATCTGCATGCGCGATCCATTCCGGTTAATGGCACGGCAAGACCCTACTATGATTTAATGCTCTGGTCGTGTCTGGCAACGGGCGCCGGCCTGCCTGCAACAGTTGCTCCAATCTTGCTTGGGCCGGACGGTTTGCCGCGCGGCGTTCAAATTATTGCTGCAAATGCGGAAGATCGTACGGCCATAGCGTGCGCCCAGATGCTCGAGACGCTCGGCGTGTGCGTTAAGGCACCGCCAATCGGCCCATAGCGAAGCAATATGCGGGACTGGTTCGTGCAAGCCATGCCGGTTAGCATGCGTGCCACAGACGACCGCGGCGAATGGATCAACAGGTTACGTTAGCGTGACAGTATTCGCGGGCTTTTTTTTCAAAAACGCGCGAGCGAGGCTACATGTCGTTAACCTCCTGCAAACATGATTGTATTTACATTTGCCGTGAGCTTCCGCCGAGGGTGTGCCGCCGGGCTATTGAGGATGACGTAAGGGAATTATGGACATGACGAAAGAACAAAATGTGCCGCAACCTATTGCTGCCGCGGGCCGGCCGCGCGATCTCCTTTCGAGGCTCTATCGCGAAATTGGAATCTCCGCTGTCGCCGGTGCGCTCGCGGCGAGCGCGCGCAAGCCGCAAAAGCCGAGCCAAAACCGCAAAGACATTCCTGCCATTCTGCGCGGCGACGAGGCAGCATAGGGCTGCCACTCCGCTTCACGATGGGAATTTGAACTGATGGTTTTCCCGCGGCGCGGGATAACCCCCCATGACCAGCATTGCCCCAGCGGCTTTTCTTGCGGTGCGCCACAGCATTTGCGTGGTCCACAGCGAGAATGGGTTCTCAATGCTGTTGCCTTTGAACCAGCGGTTCGCCTTACCATCACTTCATGTGCCCGCCAGGCTTGGCCGACAGGCCGGACCAAATATAGCTCCATCCATGTTCCGTCTTGCGCTCGCGCACGCGGCCGAGGTAGCGGATTTCATTGGCGGCGTCTTGGTCGCCTGCGCTCGTCAATGCGGCGGCGAGTTGTTGGTAGGAGTCGGGCTATAATCGGGGTCGCGTCTCGCCCAATCGTCCCACCGCTTCATTCCCCGATCGCGCATCTGTGCTCCGGTTTCGCCCGCGAACCCGCCAAGATGATCGAAGGCGAACCCGTCGAGACGAAGGTGCCCCTTTTCTGGCCAGGAGTCCTGCACATCCATCAGATTGCCGATGTGCGTGTTTCGCAGGTTTAGGTCGCCGGTTTCGCCATTTTTTCCTTTCCAGTGGGCAAAGTCGCCTGGCTGGCCGAGCACCAAGTTCCCGACAACTGATGCGCCTGAAAGATCGAGACCG
>JBPYDY010000234.1:0-3901 GCA_051986155.1 Methylocella sp. | reverse complement strand
GCGGTGCTGGGCATTCCCGTGACCGTCACCGATAATTTGGCCAGCACGCGCTTCAGCGGCAACATCGTCCGCGCCGGCTTGAACTATCACTTCAACTTGGGTCCGCCTCCGGCCATCGTGGGTCCGCCTCCGGTCATCACAAGATAATAAAACTGCGGCAATGCAGCTAAAAACTTGAACCCGGCCCGCGAGGGCCGGGTTTTTCCTGCCGTCTCCTGCGATGGCAGGATGCTCAAGCGATTGCCGCGCGCGAGGCGGTGCTCGATCGGCTGGCATATTATCGCGGCGAATGACCTCCTCGCGGCCAACGCCGGCCTGATACCGTTTCCAGATCATCACTTCACGCCGAGTGTGCCCCTTCTCCTGCTCGCGGGAGAATGGGATCCCTACGGCAGCGCGCCAAAGCACCACGAGATGATGCCTTTTTGTACATGCATCCGATTCTCGGCCTGGTCGAAGACGACAGATTGGGGACCATCGATCACTTCGCCTGTAACCTCTTCGCCGCGATGGGCCGGCAGGCAATGCATGAAGAGGGCGTCCTTGTCCGCGGCCGCCATTAGTTTTGCATTGACCTGGTATGGCGCAAGCAACCGGCGCCGGGAGGCTTCATCGACGTCGCCCATCGAAACCCAACAGTCCGAGACGACCGCATCGGCGCCCGCCACGGCCTCAAAAGGATCGCGCGTAAGCTTCAAGCGGGCGCGCAACTCCCCGGCCCATTCGAGGAGGCTGCTCTGCGGGTCCAGTCCGGCAGGCGTTGCGACACGGAGCGAAAAATCGAATCGCTGGGCCGCGTGAATCCAGCTCGCAAGCACATTGTTGGCGTCGCCGGTCCACGCAACCGCCCGGTCCTTGATTGGACCTCTCTTTTCTTCGAATGTGAGAACATCCGCCATGACCTGACACGGATGCGAGCGTTTAGTGAGGCCGTTGATGACGGGCACGCCGGCATGGCGGGCGAACTCGACCATGGCGGAATGATCGAGAATCCGGATCACGATCGCATCGACGTAGCGCGACATGACGCGCGCCGTGTCGCCGATCGTCTCGCCCCGCCCGAGCTGCATTTCCCGCCCCGTCAGCATGATCGTCTCGCCACCAAGCTGGCGCATTGCAATATCGAAGGACACGCGGGTGCGGGTCGATGGCTTGTCGAAGATCATCGCCAAAACCCTGCCCTCTAGAGGACGGGGCGAAGGACCGGGCCCTTTTCGGCGGCATGCCTTCATGGATGCGGAAACATCGATGATTCGCCGCAACTCGGAGGCAGGAATGTCCGAAAGATCGAGAAAATGCCGCGCCGCCGAAGCTGCGGCCGGGCTTTGTTGTGCGCTCACCGGACTGTTCCGGTTAGCTTTGCATGCGCGCTTTCCCCGAGATCCGCGGCGATTCCCCGGAGCGTGCGGTGCAACCGGGTGTCGGCCTCGGCAATTTCATTCTCGCCGACAATTAACGGCGGCAGCAGCCGGGCGACATTGTCTGCCGCCGGAATGACGATGAGTCCTTCCGCCTGCGCGGCCTCGGCAAAATCATTGACTGGAACTCGCAGGGCGATGCCCAGCATCAGACCTTCGCCGCGTATTTCAACTATGACATTGCCATAGCGGTCCTTAAGCTCGGCGAGGCTTTGTTTGAATTTTAGGCCCATCAATGCGACGTGTTCGATAAATCCTGGCGCCATCACCACATCGAGAACGGCGTTAGCGACGCTTGCCGCCAGCGGGTTGCCGCCAAATGTCGTGCCGTGCGTGCCGGCTGTCATGCCGAGGGCCGCCTTGCGCGTGGTCAGCATAGCACCGATCGGGAATCCGCCGCCGAGCCCCTTGGCGATCGCCATAATGTCGGGCGGCACCCCACAGAGTTCATAGGCGAAGAGTTTGCCGGTGCGGCCGATGCCGGTCTGCACCTCGTCGAAGATCAAAAGGAGTCCATCGTCATCGCAAAGCTCGCGCAGTGCCCGCAGAAAGCCAGGCGGAGGTGTGCGGATCCCGCCCTCGCCCTGAATTGGTTCGATCAGAATGGCCGCTGTCTGCGGCCCAATCGCAGCCTTGACTGCATTGATGTCGCCAAGCGGGACGGTGTCGAAGCCGTCGACTCGAGGCCCAAAGCCATCAAGGTGTTTGGGGTTGCCGCCAGCGGCAATCGTGGCCAGCGTCCGCCCGTGAAAGGCTCCGGCGAAAGTGATGATCCGAAACTTTGCCGGACAGCCACGCGCGGAATGGTATTTTCGCGCTGTCTTGATCGCGCTTTCGACGGCCTCGGCACCGGAGTTAGTGAAGAACACGTAATCGGCAAAGCTCGCGGCGACAAGGCGGGAGGCCAGACGCTCCGCTTGAGGGATCTCGAACAGATTGGACGTATGCCAGAGCTTTGCGCCCTGTTCTTGCAACGCCGCAATGAGGTGCGGGTGGCCATATCCGAGGGATGCCACGGCAATTCCCCCGCCGAAATCGAGATACCTCTCGCCTTTTGTGGAGATCAGCCAAGCTCCTTCGCCACGTTCGAACGCGAGGGGAATCCTGGCGTAAGTTGGAAGAAGCGGCGAGGTCACCATTCACTCCGAGACGGCGCGTGTCCGCGCGCCGGGGAATTCGCCGAGCCCGTCAACCGGGCGGAGGGGCCCCGTGCCTTATTTTGGCGCCGGCGCGGGCGGAGCAGGCTTGCCGCTATCCGGCTTATTTGCGTTGGGTCCTGCCGCTTCAAGGCGCTTGCGCTCCTCTTCCGCCCGTTTCTGCAATTCTTCCTCCAATTTCTTTTTCTGCTCTTCGAGGACCTTGGGATCGACCGGTGGCCCATCGAAAGCCTTGCCGAAACCCGCCAAGGGAATCACAAAGGTAATGAGATTATTTACCTGGTTCTTGACGGCAACGCTGAGAATCGAGCCTTTTTTGACGCCGTCGACAACCGCGCCATTAACTTTGGCTTCCGCGAAACAGCCATTTGGGAAACAAATCTCGAAAGACCCCTCATGTTCGGCACCGTTGTCGACCGTGAACCTGAAGCCAGGACGCAACAAAAGACCTACGGGTACCAGCAGGCGGACGATTCGGGTGTCCTCGCCTTTGACTTCATAGACCGCCAACGCCAAAACCGGGGGCTTGCCGGTCTCCGTGCTGAAATCGCGTGTTGTATAGCAAATATCCTTGTTGGCTGCTTGGTCCCGGCCACAAACCTTGGTCCACTCGTTTTGAGTCGGGACAAGATTGAGCGTGACCGGCCCTTGTGGCGGCTGCGCGGCGGCGCCCTCATTCGGTGCGGGCTGAGCAGGTGCGGGCTGAGCAGGCGGAGTCGCCGGTTTTTTCTTCGCCTGTGCGAAAGCGTCGGTCCCAGCAAATAGGCAGAGGCCAACGAGACTGGCGGCGCAAAGGCGTTTCATCGAGACCGGCATCAATTTTCCTTTCAACGATTGAACCCCCCGCGGCCGTGAGGCAGGCAGCGATACCGCCATAACTCAGCGCGTCACCCTGCCGCTAGATACCGCATACCAAAATGGCGTTGCGCCGTACCGCTTCGGTAAGCATTAATGAGTTGGGATGCAAGCTTCGGCGCAGCCGCTCTTTGAGAGACAGGGTGCAGACGAATCAATGGACGCAGGCGAGCCAAAGAAACACTCTCGCCTGCCTTCGCAGGACGGCACAGGCTTCTCGTGGCAGGTAGTATTCCCCGCATCTGTGTCGGTGAGTCGGCATCCGCAATGAAGTTAGGACGCCCCGCGGCCCCGCCACCGCCAAGCAAATCTCTCGGGAAACTCGAGCACTCCTCACTGCTCTTTCGGGCAGGAACCGGCTCGTTCCCCTCACGGTGCCGACAGTGAAATCCGCGATTAGCAGGCACGGCCGCTTACGCGGCCGCGCTTTGACGCTTACGATGTCCAAATCTTCGTCAGAACAATCTGGAC
>JBPYDY010000233.1:0-3328 GCA_051986155.1 Methylocella sp. | reverse complement strand
GGCCATTCCTGGGCTCATGGCGCCGGGATAGGGCTGCTCTTGCGCGGCCCCTGTCCCCAAACCAGCCATGATGCTGATAATTGCCGCAGCTACAGGCGTGGCGATTCTTGCCATTTCAACCGGCATGGTAATGGTGTCCTCGCGTGGTAGGCGGAAATTAGCTCGCAGCGGAATTCGGGCGGGCCATTCACCGCGTCAGGAAAGAATTCACCAGATAGCGACCCCAGCAACCGGGTAGCCATAGCGGTACGCATCGTAATAGCCATCGCCGTAGTAATAGGGATCGTACGCGGCGTATCCGTAAGGGCGGTCGTAGTAAGGATAATACCAGCTGGGCCAACCAGCCCATCCCCAGCCGGACCAGCCCCAGGCAGCCCAGCCCCAACCGCCCCAGCCCCAGCCGGACCAGCCCCAGCCGGACCAGCCAAAGCTGTGCCCCCAGCCTAAGCCATGAAAGGCCGCCGCTCCGGTCAACCCTGCCGCTACGCCGGGGTGGACCCCAGCGATCCCGCCGCGTAGCCCGGGGTGGAGGCCAGCCACCCCGCCACCAACTCCGCCCGGCCGGGAAAAGCTCGCTCCCGGCGCGCGAACAGCACCGTTGCCGGCCATGCCGCCTTGCACCCGCTGGAAGCGCGGCGAGCCCGCGTAGCCGCGCGATTGAAGCCTCCACCGTAACCACGACGGAAGCCGCCAAAGCCGGGATGGGACCCCGCGAAGCCTCGGAATCCCGGGTGAAAACCGCGAAAGCCGCCGCCAAAGCCGCGGCCAAACCCAAACGCCAAATCCGGATCGCTAAAGCACAGCGTTGCTGCTAAGGCGAAGGACGGAACGAGCAACGCCAGGCGGGCGGATAATTTGTTTTTCAGAGCCAAGGTCAGGCCGCCTCGGAGCCTTTGCACTACGCTGCTCATTTCACCGCGCTCCTTGCCCAATCTTCAAAGGCAATTGGCCCGCACCACCCGGCACCAGCTGCGGCAAATGCAATTCAAATATGGCCAAAAGCCGCTCTCGGCGGCGACGTCCCCCAAATGACCCCTAATTTTTGGGGCCGTTCCTATCCTGTCTTGCCCAACCGGGCGACCGCGCCCGGCGGCCGTCAGGCCTTGGCGGGCTGCTTGCAGGCGACACCTTTCTCTGCGAAATGCGCCGCAAGCTCGCCTGCTTGGAACATTTCACGGACAATATCGCAGCCGCCGATGAATTCCCCCTTGATATAGAGCTGAGGGATCGTCGGCCAATCCGAAAAGTCCTTGATTCCCTGGCGCATTTCATCGCTTGCGAGGCAGTTCACGGCTTTGTAGGTCACGCCCATATAGTTCAAAATCTGCACGACCTGGCTGGAAAAGCCGCATTGCGGAAAATCGGGTGTGCCTTTCATGAATAAGACGACGTCGTTAGCGTCGATCGTAGACTGAATTTCATCCTTGATGACCATTCGGTGTCCTTCCCGTTGACTGCCTCTTGATCGCGACGCTGTTATTCCGGCGCCGACGTTTCCAGCTGCAGCGCATGGAGCGCCCCGCCCATGGTTTGCCCGAGCGCTTTATAGACGAGCTGGTGCTGCTGGAGCTTGGATTTTCCCGCGAACTGCCCGGATACAACAACGGCCGCAAAATGGTTGTCGTCGCCGGCGAGATCCGTAATCTCGACCTTCGCATCCGGGATGCCTTGCTTGATCAGGCGCTCTAACTCGGCGGCTTCTATTGGCATTAGCGTTCGATCCTAGCCGTCGCGCTTACGGGCTCGTGCTCCCAATAAACCGCGGGAACCAATTTTCGTGGCTTTTTGCCAAGTCCTCTAACAATATGGCGGGCGCGCCGGCCAGGGTCAACGTATTCCCGCCAGTCACGCCGAGGATTTCGCAGGCAATGCCTGCTGACCTTGCCGCGCTGCGGATCGCGTCCGCTTGGTGAGGCGCTGCGGTGAGGACGTAGCGGGCCTGGTCCTCGCCGAAGAGAAAGGCATGATCCGGCACGTCCGCAGAGGTGGCGATCGAACCGCCCGTTCCGCCCGCAATCGCCATTTCGGCAAGTGCCACCGCCAGGCCGCCATCGGAAATGTCGTGCGCGGCGCTCACCCGTTGCTGTTGGACGAGAGACCGGACAAAGTCGCCGTTGCGCCTTTCCTCCGAAAGGTCAACCGGAGGCGGCGCGCCCTCGCCGCAGCCGCAAATATCACGCGCGTAAAGCGAAAGCCCGAGCCAGCCTTCGGTCTTGCCAATCAAGAGGATTTTTTCGCCCCCTTGCTTGAAGGCCAACGTGGCCGTGTCGCGCACGTCTTCGACGAGGCCGACGCCGCCGATCGCGGGTGTCGGAGGAATGCCGCGGCCGCTGGTCTCGTTATAAAGTGAGACATTGCCTGAGACGACCGGGAAATCGAGCGCGCGGCAGGCCTCGGCAATCCCCTCGATACAGCCGATGAGCTCGCCCATGATCTCCGGCCTTTCGGGATTGCCAAAATTGAGATTGTCGGTGACCGCGCGGGGCAAGGCGCCGACCGCATTGAGATTGCGCCAGGCTTCGGCAACCGCCTGTTTGCCGCCCTCATAGGGGTCGGCCGCGCAATAGCGCTGCGTCACATCGGTGGTTAGCGCAAGCCCCTTGGCACCATCGCCGATGCGGATCACCGCCGCATCGCCCCCCGGAGGTTGCACCGTATTGCCCAGGATCAAATGATCGTATTGCTCATAGACCCAGCGTTTCGAGCAAAGATCGGGACTGCCTAAGAGGCGCAGCAGCGCCTCGGAATGCGGGACCGGCGCTCGAAGCGCGGCCGTATCTGGCCGGTTTGTTTTGGCCGCAGATATATACGGACGGTTGTAGACTGGCGCCGCATCGCCGAGCTCTTTGATCGGCAGATCGGCTTTGACCGCGCCTTGATGTTTGACGACCAAGCGCAGCGTGTTTGTGGTCTTGCCAACGACCGCAAAATCGAGGCCCCATTTGCGAAAAATCGCCTTGGCCTCGCCTTCTTTTGCCGGATCGAGCACCATCAGCATGCGCTCCTGGCTTTCCGAGAGCAGCATTTCGTAAGCCGTCATGCCCGTCTCGCGGCAGGGCACGCAATCGAGGTCGAGCTCTAGCCCAAGATCACCCTTGGCGCCCATTTCGACGGCAGAACAGGTGAGGCCCGCGGCTCCCATGTCCTGGATCGCGATGACCGCGCCCGTGTGCATCAATTCGAGGCATGCCTCGAGCAACAGCTTTTCGGTAAATGGATCGCCGACCTGCACCGCGGGGCGTTTTGCTTCCGCATCGGCCTCAAAGGAAGCCGAGGCCATGGCCGCGCCGTGAATGCCATCGCGGCCGGTTTTCGATCCGAGATAGAC
>JBPYDY010000232.1:0-10946 GCA_051986155.1 Methylocella sp. | reverse complement strand
AAAGTTCAAGCGCAGCGGCGCTGCGGGTCGTGCCGAGCTCTTGTGCCAACGGCGCAGCGGCTGGATTGTCGAGGCTGCAGATGACTTCGTTGCCGTGAGGAAGGCGCGCCGTAATGATGCCGCGCGCAAGCATGTTCGAATCGCACAGGATCGGCGCGCCGCGGCTAAGAGCATCCCGCGCCTGCCGGACGGCTCCGCCGGAAAAGACAATATCGGCAGCGATCTCGGCCATCCCGCAGGCGTGAATCATACGCACCGCGACATGCTCTTCGTCGCGTGCGAAGCGAGCGAGATCTGCCTCGGCGCGGATCGTCGCGAAGGAGCGGCGGTAGATCTCCGCGCCGTCGCGCAAGTAGGTAAACCGGCTCGAAGCCTGCGCCTTTGTCATAACCGGTCCTGCTTGCCCTGCCGTCCCGCGTCTGGCTTGAGAGCGGCGAGTTTTTCCTGCGCCGCCGCCAAGGTGAGCCGGTTTGCGCCGGTCAGGCTCTCACCGCTATAAGCTTCGTCCACCGTAAGATCGTAGAGCCCTCCATTCGCAACCAGCGTCAGGGGCGTGCCGGCTTGCCGTCCGCAGCCCCTGCGGCAACCAAGAATTTGAAGCGCAACACCGCTTTCCCAAAGCCGGCGCGCGGCCAACATCAAGGAGAGCGCATCAGATCTTGTATCCGTCGTGCCGCGCTCGCAGGTGCACGAACCGCCGCAAGCCGAGACCGCGAGTCGCGGGTCCCCGCGGCCGACGATAAACCCATGTGCAGCTAAACGATCGCGCAGGACTTGCGCTTGCTGCGGCCGCACACCGGCTAAAATGAGGGCCCGCCACGGCGTCAGTCTGACTTCGCCATTCCCGAATGTTTCGGCGCAGCTTGCAGCCGCAAAAAGCATGTCCGCATCAATAGAGCCGAAAGGAGCGCCGGCGCCAAAACCATATTTGTCACCGAGGCTCATGACACCAATCGGAACGGGACCCTCAGTCGTGCTTGGCCTTCGTTCAGGACGAACGCGTAATCCCGATGCCGCGGCAATTGCACCCGCCCCGCAACATTCAATGAGGCCGCGCATCCGGTGCGGCGGCTCCGGAAATTGCGCGGCGAGAGCTAGGAAAGCCCGGGCGATGCTTACTCCGATGCGGGCAATATTTTTTGCCTCACAATAGCCGAGGGCGATTGCGTCCTTGGATGTCCCTCCGATTGCGATCAGAAAGCGCTCCTCGCAGCCCTCCCACTCGAATCTTATATCTGCCGGAATACCGGCCAACGAAAGAGCGCTTCCATCGTCGATCAGAAAGCCGAATTTTGCGGGCAGTGCGTGTAGTTTGGTATTTTCAGCAAGCATTGCTTCGAGCGCTTTCTGAGCCTCATGCGCATGATTGCGGCCATCGAGCCCAGCGAGCGGGCTCACCAGAATATTGCGAACGGCCTCTGCCGCTTCGTCCGCATCAATCATGGCAATTGCTTCGAGCGCTTTGATGAGGTGCACTAACCGCTCCTCGGCCACGCCGCGGATCTGCAAATTGGCGCGGCTCGTCAGGTCGAAGCGGCCATTGCCGTAATTGCGTCCGGCTTGCGCGATGCGGCGCATGGCTGAGACGGAGAGGATGCCGCAACTTATTTTGATCCGCACGAGCAGCCCGTCCTTGGCCCGCATCGGCCGCCGCGCGCTGGGACACCAGCCCTTGGGGCTGTCCGCCGCGCCATTCATGCGAGCGCCCTCCTTATGCTCGCGAGGCAGGCGTGGGGCGAGTTGCGCCGCGTCTGCCAAAAACCGCGGGTCAGCGCGTCGTCAAAGCGCTGGACGATTGCCAGTGCGGCCCTCGGATTGGAGGATACAAGGAAATCCCGCACGTGAGGCGCGCCAAGCGTTGCCGCGAACAAAAGGTCAAAATGCCGGCTTGATACCGCATCGCTCAGCACGGCGAGGGCGTAAAGATTGTCGATCGTCTGGGCGATTTCGGTGGCGCCGCGATGCCCGTGCCGCATCTGACCTTCGATCCAGCGCGGATTTGCCGCCCGCGCACGCACGACCCTAGCTGTCTCCTCCGCCAAGCTGCGCACTTTTATTGCGCTAGGGCGCGCCGTGTCGACGTGATAGAGGGGCGCATCGTTGCCAAGCATTTGCGCCGCGGCGGCAAAGCCGCCTTCGTGATCGACGGCCTCGCTAGAATCGAGTATGTCCTGCTCGTCCTGATCCTGGACATGAATAAAGGCATCGGCATTGGCGACGCATTCAGCGAAGTCTTTTGACGCAATGCCTTCGGCATGGGGGCCACGGTACGCATGCGAAGCCGCCGCCAGATAACGCACGCCAAGCTCTTCGCGTAAAGCCATGGAATCGGCATCGATTGCTTGAGTGAGGCCGACACCATAGGCGCCAGGTGCCGCGCCAAAAACCCGTGATGGATTTTCGCATCCGAGCCTGCGCGCAGCCGCAAGCGGATTTACGTCATCGTCTTCGTCGAGCGCGCTCACTGCGCGCACAGCCTGATCGACAAAACCGATCTGCGCCGGAAAGACATCGCGGAAGAGGCCAGAAATCCGCAAGGTAACATCAACTCTCGGACGGGCAAGACACGCAGGTGGAAGGATGTTAAAGCCGGTCACGCGCGACGTTGCATTATCCCAGATCGGTGTGACGCCCATCAGCGCAAGGGCTTGGGCGATATCGTCGCCGCCGGTGCGCATGGTGGCGCTCGCCCAAAGGTCGATGACGATCCGTCTCGGCCATTCGCCGTGCTCCTGGGCATGGCGGCTCAGCACTTCTTCGGCCGCGCGCGTTCCAATCTCGAAGGCGGTTCGCGTGGGCACAGCGCGCGGATCGATTCCATAGAGATTGCGTCCCGTTGGCAGGACGTCGATGCGGCCGCGCGACGGAGCGCCGCCTGGGCCCGGCGCGACAAAGCTTCCATCAAGCGCAGTTATGATCGACCGGCGCTCCGCCGCTCCGCAGCGATCGATCAGGCTGGCAAGACGCGCCGATCCCTCTGCATCGCCCGACGTGGTGGCCAGCGCGACAAGCGTCGCCTCGCGCAACCCGGCTTGCGGCGATTGCCCAAAAACATGCAGGCCATTGCCGATCCGAATATCCTTCAGGTCGCAAAGCCAGGCGTCGAGGTGGCGTAACGCGGCCTCAGGGTCGGCGATGTCCTTGAGCCCGCTCTCCTTCAGCAGCCCTGTTTCTCCGGCCCGCGCGAGAATTGCCTTCGCCAAGCGGTTTGCCCGCTTCGGATCAAGCGGCTCGGCGGCCGCGTATTCGTCAAATAAGGATTCGATTTCGAGCGCAGCGCCGTGGCTTGCGGCTAGCGTCAGCGGCGGGGTCATATGGCCGATGGTCAGGGCGCAGATACGCCGTTTCGCTTGCGCCGCCTCGCCAGGATTGTTGACGATGAAAGGGTAAATCACGGGAAGCGGTCCGAGCACCGCTTCCGGGGCGCAATCGGCATCGAGCGCAACCGCCTTGCCGGGCAGCCATTCAAGCGTGCCATGCGTGCCGCAATGGATGAGCGCATCGATCCGTTCCAGCTCGCGCAGCCACATGTAGAACGCGACATAGGAGTGGCAGGGCGGCAGCGCCGTATTATGATAATCTGCCTTGCGGCTCGTGGCGGGGCCACGATTGGGCTGCAGGGCAATGATTAAATTTTCCGCGCGCACAATTTTGAACGCAAATGCGCCGCCCGGCGCCTCCTTTTCCGGATCGCCCCAGTGCGCCTTAATCGAATCCGCAAATTTCTGCGGCAACTGCTTAAGGCCCCGTTCGTACTCTGCAAGCGGCAACCACGCGAGCGTATCCCCGTCTTCAAGCTTGCGCATCAAATTGCCGGGATCCGGCAACGAAACAAAATATCCCGCATCGTGCAGCGCCGCCGCAATCGAGGCAACGCTCTTTGCCGTGTCGAGTCCGACCGCATAGCCTCCCCGGCCTTGCCGCCCCGGATAATCTGAGAGGACACAAGCGATTTTGCGCTGCCCGCGTGGGGTCTTTCGCAACCCGACCCAGGCTGCGGCGAGACCGGCGAGAAAGTCGACGCGCGAGGGAAGCGGCTCATGACTGCGGGGCGTATATTCGAGATTGGCGCGATGCGGACCGTCCTGCTTGCAGGCAATCGCGGGGCCAATGAGCCGGCCGTCGAGTTCGGGCAAAACGACGTTCATGGCAAGGTCGGCAGCCCCGAGCCCGCGCGGGTTTTCCTTCCATTGCCCTTCTGTTGCGCCGGCAAAGACTGCTTGCAGCACGGTCACGCCCGCCGCGTCGAGGACGCCGGCATTTGCATTAAGGCGAGCGGAAAAACCGGTGGTGTTGACGATCACGTCCGGCTGTGCCGCCGCGAGCTCTGTGCGAAGAAAGGCGATTGCGTCCGCGTCCTTGAGGCTTGAGACAAAAATCGCGGTCGCGGCAAGGCCGCGGGCTTCAAGGGCATCGGCGAGCGCCAAAATCGCCGCTGTGTCCTCGGCGATGACATAAGCCCGGTAGAAGACGATGAGCGCCTGACCCTTGGGGCAAGCGGGCCTCCGGCAGCCCGGCTCAAAACGACCCGCGAGCGGCAGCCCGGCCGGCCCCGGCAGTTCCCGCCACAAGGGGTTCGCACGCGCGAAACTCTCGATGAAATCAAATAGGGCAGCGATTTCTTCTGCGCCGCCTTGCTGGAAGGCTGCATGAATGCGGCGAAGGTCGTTTGGCGGAAGAGTTGAGGCGGCGTCGAGCCGCGCGTCCGGCGTTGCGTCTCCCGGGACAATGGCGAGCGCGAAATTTTGTTCTCGTGCGGCCCGCGACAATTCCTCGACGCCAAAGCGCCAATAGTCGAGCCCACCAAGCAGCCGGACGAGCACGAAGCGGGCATGGCTTGCGGCCTTTTCGGCGTAGAGATCGACCGAATAGGGATGCTTGAGCAAGCTAAGATTGGCAAGCCGCAGGCTCATGGCGTTTTGCGGCCGGCCTTGGGCCGCCGCCGCAACGAGGCTAAGGTCGCTATCGGAAAATGAGAGAAACAAGATTTCTGCCGGAGTCTGCCCGAGGTCGATGGCCGCCTCTGCTTCCTCAAGCGATCGCGTTTCGGTGCGCAGCAGATGCATCGATCAGCTCCAGCCGCTATGCAGCGACTTTGCAATCGCGCCTTTGTCGAGGCCTTTCTGGCCGATGACCACGAGGCGTCCGCGACGCGGCTCGTCCGCTCTCCAGGCGCGGTCGAAGCTCTTTTGAAAGCGAGTGCCGACGCCTTGAACGAGCATCCGCAGAGGCTTGCCGCGAACCTCGACGAAACCCTTGATCCGCAGCACATCGTGACGTTTTGCGATATCGGTCAGCCGCAGCAGCAGCACATCTGCGTCTTCAACCGTCCCGATTTCGAGGACGGCGCTATCGAAATCATCGTGGTCATGCTCGGCCTCGCCGTCGTGGTGCGACGGCCGCGCGGAAATATCGTCTTCGGCGGCGGCGTAAAGACCAAGCAGGACCACGGGGTCGATCTTGCCTTCGCGCGCGTGCAGGATTTTTACCGCGCGGGGAACCGAAGCCGCGATATCGGCCGCGATGCGGCTCTGTTCAGCAAGACTGAGGAGATCGGCCTTGTTAAGCACGATGAGGTCGGCGCAGAGCAATTGGTCTCCAAAGACTTCTTCGAGCGGATTGTCGTGCGCGATCGAGGGATCGGCCTGGCGCTGGCGCGCCAATTGCTCCGGATCATTGGCAAAACGGCCCTCCGCCACGGCCTTGCCGTCGACGATGGCGATCACGCCATCAACGGTCAGCCGGGCGCGAATAGGCGGCCAGTCGAAGGCCTTCACCAAGGGTTTTGGCAAGGCAAGACCCGACGTTTCGATGACGATATGATCGGGCAATGGATCAAGCGCCAACAGCTTTTCGATCGCGGGCAGAAAATCATCGGCGACGGTGCAGCAGATGCAGCCATTGGCGAGTTCGATGATATTTTGGGCGGCGCAGGCGGCGTCCCCGCAGCCGTTTAGGATTTCTGCGTCGATGCCAATCTCGCCGAATTCGTTGATGAGCAGGGCGAGACGGCGGCCCTGCGCATTGGCCATAAGGTGACGGATGAGGGTTGTCTTTCCCGCGCCAAGAAAGCCGGTGATGATCGTTGCCGGGATTTTGGAAAAAGAGCTCATGAAACGGCGCCGGTTCCTGGCCTATGGGGCGCCGAATTTAGCGAGCCGGGCGGGCCGGCCTTTGCCGGGAGCGAAAAGGCACGCCGGCGTCGACGGGGAGCCCAGGCACCCCGCCGGGCCTTCGTCGATTGAACGGCAGGTTTCCTGGCTCGCGGATCCTCGCCTCGCGCCGCCTTCCCAGGATAATCTTCTCCCAGTGGCGAACCGGCGTCCGGCTTCCCGCTGACAGTTGCGGGGGCAGCTGCGGCTCGCGGCGCCGGAGCTGGCGCCCTGCCGCATTCCCTTTTACCCCTCGAAGCGAGGGACCGTTGCGCACCGCAGACTAGACGGAATGGCGCAGCTGTCAATCCGTGCCGGATCGCATGGGGATTTTGGCGCCGAGCCCGCGAGGCGCGCGCTCCGTTAGTGTGTCGGCGAGGGCATGCCCGGCGGGCCAAACGCCGCGCGCAGCATCTCGATCTGAGATATCACCGGGCTTGGCGGCATGTGTTCTCTTATCCTCGCCTCGCGCGATTTGTAGATCAAAAGATCGAGATGAATGATGCGCGCCTGCAGCCGGAGCGATATGCCGATAAGTTCGCGCAGGCGCGGCGGCAGGCTTGAAACCTCTCTCCTTGACATAACGTCCTGTTGCGACAGGTGAATCCTTCGCTTCTCGCCGGCCGCCTCGGCCCGGCTCAATTCGCCTTCATTGACGGCGCGCTGCAGCAGCAGCCATGAGGCAATCTGCATGAGCCTCGTCGTCAAGCGCATGCTCTCGACGGCATAGGCGGCGGCCGCCGGACGTGCCAACGCCTTTGCCTCCGCGCGCCCGTCGCCGTCGAGATAGGACGCGGCCTTGCTCACGAGATCCATTCCTTCCTGGAACAGAGTCAGGAACTGCTCGGATGACGCCAGCCTTTCGCCGAAAGGGATGGTGTTACCTTCTGCAGAAAACAGCGCCTGCACCATTCTACGCCTCTATGCCGCAATCGCGGCGCTTAGCCCGCCCACGTCAAAAGTTCCAATTCGATTATAATAAAGCATTTCTGCTTCCCAGGGGGATTCGGCTTTTATTAAGCTTAACATCGCCCCTCCTCGGTCTGCGGTCTGCCGCCCCGCTCATATCCCGCCCAAACCCCGCAGTTCGTCCGGGAATTGAGGCCGGCATTAGCAAATTTGCCGTCTCGGTACCGGGAGCCCGCTCGCGGCGAGCTTGAAGCCGCAAAAAATTGCAATCAACCTGGTCTCGCAGAGTATTCCATGTGCGCTGCCGCTGAGAACACCCAAATGAGAAAAATTACGCCCGAAATTACGGTGCCTTTGGCGCTGCAAGCAGATCGAGCACGGGACAGGCAGGCGCCGGGCTTTTGGAACAGCGATCCACGGCTTCGGCAAGAAAAGCTTCAAGCTTGCGAAGGTCGGCGATCTTGGCACGAACCTCGGTGAGATGTGCGGCCGTCAAAGTTTGCACCTCGGCGCAAGCGGTCCGGCCCGGTTCGGCGAGAGCAAGCAAATCGCGGATCGCGGCAATCGAAAATCTGATTTCGCGTGCGCGGCGGATAAAAGACAGCCGCTTCACGTGCTCGGGACCATATTTCCGGTAACCGTTTGCACCGCGCTCCGGTTCGGGCATGAGGCCGATCCGCTCGTAATACCTCACGGTCTCCAGATGAACACTTGAGGCCTTCGCAAGAGCAGCGATGGTCAATGGTCGCATTCTTGTGAACCCGTCCCGCTTGACTCTGTAGCCGCTACGGACCCTAGCATGGCTGCGTCAGTAGAGAAAGCAGCCATGAATCTTCGACCCGCCGACTCTCAACTCACTCAGGCAACAACCCCGTCTGGGGAAATCCCGAGCGTAACAGCGGCGCGGCTCGCCGCCGCCGGAGGTATCCTCGGGGCAATCGCGGCTTCATCGTGCTGCGTTGCGCCCTTGGTGCTTTTTAGTCTCGGTATCAGCGGCGCATGGATCGGAAACCTCACAGCGCTCGCCCCCTACCAGCCCTATTTCATCGCGGCGACGGTGGCCTGCCTCGGTTATGGCTACTGGCTCGTTTACCGGCGCAAGACGGTCGCCTGCGCGGAGGGCGCCGCCTGCGCAAGGCCTTTGCCCAATCGTCTCGTCATGACGGGCCTCGTCCTGGCGACGGTCCTTGTGGCGGGCGCTATCGGCGCGGATTTGATCGGTCCTTACCTTAATCCTTGAGAGGAGCGTCCATGAGCAAACTTCTTCCGGCGGCGATCTTGGCTTTCGGCCTTGCCGCCTCCTCAACCGCGTTGGGCGCAGAGAAGACGGTCACACTCGCGGTTCAAAATATGACCTGCGCCCTTTGCCCCGGCACCGTAAAGGCGAGTCTGGAACGCGTTCCGGGCGTAACCAATGTCGTCGTCTTTGCCGCGGACAAGACCGCGGTCGTGACCTATGACGAGAGCAAGGCCAAGGTCGACGCTTTGGTGAAGGCAACGACCAACGCGGGCTATCCTTCCGCGCCGAAGAGCTGAGCGCGAACGCAGGAGGCAGCAGGAATGGGCAGCCACGGCGCAGAATCCGTGATCCTCGAATCGATCATTACCTGTCCCCATTGCGCGACGGCAAAATCGGAGACGATGCCTGTGGACGCCTGCCAGATATTTTATAGCTGCACCGGCTGCGGCGCAGCGCTGCGGCCAAAGCAAGGCGACTGCTGCGTGTTTTGTTCCTATGGCTCGGTTCCGTGCCCGCCGGTTCAGGCCGAGCGTTCGGGAAAGGCGGGGGCCGCTTCCTGCTGCGGCGGATAGCGGGCACCGAGCCCTACGCGTGCGTCCACCGTCAAGCGGGTTGAAACCCACAAACGGGACTACGCAACGGCAGGAGCCGGCTGCAATTTGCCTATGTATGAAGTTTGGGAGCAGCTCTTTTTATAGATTCCATCTGCGCTGCCCAGCAAGCCGCAAAAGCGCATGGGCGCGGCGGCGAACGGTTTTCGGGTTTGGCGCGGCCTCGAGAAAATTCTTGGCTGCCACGTCGACCGCAGCTGCCAAGCCATTGGCCAAGAGGTATTCGATGGTCGCGATGGACGCCTTCTCGGGCGATGTGAGGCGATCGGCCAAATCATCCTGAACAGGAAGATTTTGCGGTGGTAAAGATTCAGCTCGCGCCACTGAGCGAGCCCGAGCGGATGCAATCATCGCGTTACGCCGTGTTCAATGTCCGGGTGGTTTCGAACGGCCACAACCGTTCCCGTAGCATCGTCGAATAGGTTAGAGTCGCGTTCATCGCGGAAAGCGGCGGCCGGCCGAGGCGTGCGGCTGACCGAAGTGGGCCTCGACAAGAGTTAGCCTGCTTGGGAGGGGGGCCCAAGCAGGCTAGCGCAAAGGCTAGAGGAGAAAGGAGGAGATCAAATCGCCTGGTGACATCAATGGGTAAATAGTATTACCATTTATTTATATTGTCAAGCATCATTTTTAATCGCCGCTCGCGCTCCGGTCATTGATTCGGACCGGTTTTCGTTGAATGCGCGATGCACGGCAAGTTGACTTTCCGTAGTTTAGCAAACTGCGCCACTTTCCTCCAGGGTTGCAGCCGCGCCGCCTTGCTGCATAAAATTTTAGGCAAGGTGTTGCATTTTTATCGCGATCTTGCAGCATTGCGGCACTATCGCCGATTTTGCACAATCCAAGCGCTCCCGCCGAATTGCTCGCGGAAGACTTGCGCTCGGCGATCTTTTCGCTGCATAGGCTGACGGGCGCCGTCGACGTCGAGGATATCTTGGGCGAGATCTTTGTCCGGTTCTGCATCGGCAAATGAAGGCTCCGCGAAGTGGAACCGCTAGACCAGAAGCGCTAGCCGAATGGGCACTGACGACAAGAAACCCGGGCCCCAAAACGGAAACGCCACCCGCGCCCTAGCGCCGGGCGCGCCGCCGGAAACGCCTCTTCCTGCCATTGCGGATCTCGGAGAGATGAAAAAGCGGTCGAGGACGCAGCCTCCGTCAGCGGCGGGCTGTGGCTCTCCTATCTCTTCGTCCTCTCCTATGTCGCGATCGCGGCCGGAGCCGTCACCCATGCCGATCTGTTGTTGGAGCGCCCCGTCAAGCTGCCCTTCCTCAATGTCGAACTGCCGCTTCTCGCCTTTTTTGCCTTAGCGCCCTTTGTGGTCCTCATCATCCACATCTATGCGCTGATGCATTTTATCATGCTCGGCAACAAGGCCTCGCGTTTCCACAATGAGTTGCGGCGCCAGTTGCCAGCGGAAGGCGGCAACAAGGATATTCGCGACAAGCTACGGCGTCTTTTGCCGAGCAACATCTTTGTTCAAATCCGCGCCGGACCGCCGGAGCTGCGCGGCGGGATTTTTGGGTTTTTCCTCATACTCATCGCGCTCACGACTCTCGTAGCCCTACCGGTGTTGGTTTTGCTTCTATTGCAGATTCAGTTTTTGCCGATTCACGAGGTGACGATTACGTGGGCGCAACGCGCCGCGCTTTTTCTCGAGCTTGTGGTCTTGTGGCTGCTGCGCCCGCGAATCCTCGCAGACATGAGCGCCGAAATTTCGAGCCGCGCGTGCATCTTAAGCCGGGTGCTTCACCGTTTTGGACTCACCGCTGCCTTTATCATGACCATGCACCTCTCGTAAGGCCTCATCAATCTCATGCCGTTCATCTGGCAGCTGCACTTATCGCTTGCACTCGGCGAGTGGGGCGCGTGGGTTCTGGGCATAGCGCTGGTCTGGACCCTCGACTGCCTCATCGGATTCTATCTCACTCTGCCCGTTTCGACCGGCGCCTTCTGACGGCGCTGGAAGCCCGCCTGCTCGTCAAATGGAAGGCCGGCGCGTACCTCCTCAACTTCGATCTCCGTCGCGCCGGGGGC
>JBPYDY010000231.1:0-6044 GCA_051986155.1 Methylocella sp. | reverse complement strand
ACATCCCGCGGAGGATGTGGATATAAAGCGCAAAGAAGAACATCGAGGCGCCATTGGCGTGCGCGTAGCGCAGAAGCCAGCCGTAATTCACATCGCGCATGATGTGCTCGACTGAGGAGAACGCAAGGCTCGATTGCGGTGTGTAATGCATGGCCAGAACCACGCCGGTGGCAATTTGCGCCATCAGCATGAACGAAAGGATTCCGCCGAATGTCCACCAATAGTTGAGGTTGCGGGGATTCGGAAAGGCCACGAAGGACGAGTGCATGAAGCCCAGGATTGGCAAGCGGCTTTCGAACCACTTTGCCAGGCGGCTTTTCGGTACGTATGTCGACTGTCCACTCATGATCTACTCTTTCGCGATTGACTTAGCTCCTGTGAGTCCAAGCTTAAGCAACGCCAGCGCGCCGGCCACCTATCCGATCGCGAGCTTCGTGTCGCTGATGAATTTATAAGGAGGCAAAGGAAGATTGTAAGGCGCCGGCCCCTGCCGTATTCGGCCGGATGCATCGTAAACCGAGCCATGGCAGGGGCAAAAGTACCCGCCTTCAAAGGGGCCTTGATTGCTGAGCGGCACACAGCCGAGATGCGTGCAAATTCCGATCAGGATGAGCCATTCGGGCTTTTGCGCCCGCGATTCGTCGGTTGCCGGATCGCGAAGCTCGCTCAACGGCACCGCGCGTTCGGCTTCGATCTGCGTTTGCCTGCGGTGGCTGATGAAAATTGGTTTGCCGCGCCATTTAACCGTGACAATCTGCCCTTCGGCGATGTTCGCGAGGTCGACGTCGATCGACGCCGCAGCCAGCGCCGTCGCGTCGGGATTCATTTGGTCGATAAGCGGCCACACCGCAAAGCCAGCTGCGACGGCTCCCATGGCGCCTGTCGCGATGAACAGAAAATCCCTGCGGGTTGGCGCTTCCGTTGCAGTACCGCTTACCATTATATCCTCGAGTTGCCGGCTGCCTCGCAGCCTACCGAATAATCGAGCCAACGCATGGAAGCAATAGTCATTCGAGGAGGCCCCAGAGAACAATTCTCACCTGACCCGAGCCGCTATTACCTTGAGCCTCATTGGCCATAACTCTAATGGCAACGCGCATTTGCAGCCTTGCCCCGCGCCCCCGCTTGTGATTGCGCTTTATCGGCCGGATATCCCCCAAAATACGGGCACCATTTTGCGCATGTGTGCCTGTCTCGGGCTCCCCGCTGCCATCATCGAGCCCGCCGGATTTTCGGCAAGCGACAGGCAATTCCGGCGTGCCGGTATGGATTACCTCGCTCACGTCAATATCTCCCGCTACCCAGATTGGGATGCCTTCGACGCTTGGCGCCGCGCTAATGGGCGGCGCCTCCTGCTGCTGACGGCCAAAGCAAGCCTTCCCTATACCGCGTTTCGCTACTTTCCCGGAGATATCTTGCTTGCCGGCCGCGAATCGGCCGGAGTACCCGCCGCGATCCACGAAATGGCTGACGCGCGCCTCATTATTCCAATGCGGCCGGCATTGCGGTCGCTCAACGTGGCCGTCGCCTTGGCAATGGTGGCGGGGGAAGCGATCCGGCAGACCGGGCAGGACAGGCTTTCCTATCCCTGATAGCAAATCTTTGCCGATGTTCTGGCTTAGCGAGCGTCCGCTTGAGGAGATGGCTCGATTTGCCGCATTGAGCTCAAGGTCGTAGAGCAGTCTTAGCCTCGCTCTCTGTTGGAACCTGGAGAATCAACGGCATGCGCCATGGCCAGCCGAATACGGCCGGGCAGGCGCAAGTTATCGGGACTTGATCATGACTAGACATGTTGCCGTTCTTATGGGCGGCCTCTCGGCAGAGCGCGAGGTTTCGCTGCGTTCGGGCGAGGCCTGCGCCGGCGCGCTCGAGACCCACGGTTTTGCAGTCACCAGGCTCGATGTCGGCCGCGACATCAGCGAAAGACTTGCGAAACTTAAGCCCGATGTCGCCTTCAACGCCCTGCATGGCCGATTCGGCGAAGATGGAATCGTGCAGGGTATTTTGGAAATGCTGCGCATTCCTTACACCCATTCGGGCGTGCTGGCCTCGGCACTCGCCATGCGCAAGGATCGCGCCAAGGAACTTTTTCGGGCCGCCAATATTCCGGTCGCGGAAAGCCTGACCATCGATCGTTTTACGGCGGCGAAAAACCATGTTTTGTCGCCCCCTTACGTCATAAAGCCGCTTGATGAGGGTTCTTCCGTAGGAAGTTTTGTTGTCCGGAGCGGCGCAAACGCCCCGCCGCAAGAATTAACCATGAAAGATTGGATTCATGGCGATGCCGTTTTGGTCGAACGCTACGTCGCCGGGCGCGAGCTCACCTGCGCCGTCATCGGCGAAAAGGCCTATGACGTCATAGAGATACGGGCTGCGGACGGGGGATGGTACGACTATAACGCAAAATACGCAAAAGGCGGCTCCATTCACCTCCTGCCGGCAAAACTTAAAGGATTTATTTACCAAACTGTTCAAGAGTTGGCGCTTAAAGCGCACAGGACGCTCGGTTGCCGTGGCGTAAGCCGGACGGACTTCCGCTACGACGATCTGCCCGGAGGAACCGGGGAACTCGTTGTTTTGGAGGTCAATACCCAGCCTGGGATGACCGAGACGTCGCTCGTGCCAGAGCTTGCCGCTCATGCCGGCATATCATTCGGTGAGCTAGTCCGATGGATGGTCGAGGACGCCTCCTGCGATCGCTAAATGCGGGGAACATTGGCCTTCCTCAAGGGGCGTTAGCCTCGGCGGGGGCAGTGATCGGTCCGGCCATTTTCCGCGTGGCGGCTGACGCCATTTCGCCCGCGCGCACACCGAGGCAGGGCCTTTTGAAAAAAATTCTCGACCGTCTGCCGAGGCCCAGCGCTGCCGCCTTTTCCTTGGCGCTTATATCGGCGGTCGGTATCTACGGCGGCATAAAGGGGGGCCATTATGCGGCGTTTGTGGCGCGGTACGGCGAACCCGCGGACCTTCTTGCCAAAAGCCTTGGTTTTTCGATCAAGGCCGTGACGATTTCCGGCGCGCACGAGCTCAAGGAACAGGACCTTCTAGCAATGTCCGGCATCGGGCCGCGCAATTCGCTGCTGTTCCTCGATGCCGCGAAAATAAGAGCAAACCTGAAACTTCTGCCGCTCGTCAAGGAAGCGTCCATCACCAAACTCTACCCCGGGCGGCTCTTGATCGAGATCGAGGAGCGGGCGCCATTTGCGCTTTGGCAAGTCGGCGGCAAGTTGCGGGTCGTGGCACAGGATGGTGTGGCTTTGGGCTTAGTTAAAGACCGGCGTTTCGTTCACCTTCCCTTCGTCGCTGGCGAGGGTGCGAATGAAAAAATCGGTGAATATATGGCCCTTCTCGATGCCGCCGGAGACTTGCGCGAACGAATCTTCGCTGGCGTGCGTGTCGCCTCGCGCCGCTGGACGCTGAAACTGACAAACGGGATCGACGTTTTGCTGCCGGAAAAAGATGCCGGGGCAGCAATGGCACGTCTCGTCGATCTTCAGCGGATCTATCACATTCTCGACAAGGACGTTCTGTCGCTCGATCTGCGTCAGCCCGACCGGCTCGTGGCCAGGCTTTCGCAGGAGGCAGCGGCCGCCAGGGCCGCCGCATCGGCGCGCACCGCCAACGCCAAAGGCGGCCGGATATGAATTTGAGGCTGCTGCCCCCGCGTTTGCCGCCGCTTTCCGCCAAGAAAAGCGCAATTCTTTCGGTGCTCGACATCGGCACGTCCAAAATCGTCTGCCTTGTCGCCAGGCTCAATCCGAGCGAGCCACCCTCGGCGCTGCGCGGGCGCACCCATAGCTGCCGCATTCTTGGAATCGGACATCAGCGGTCACGCGGCATCAAGGGAGGCGTCGTCGTCGACATGGACGCGGCGGAGGCGGCGATCCGTTTTGCCGTCGATGCGGCCGAACGCATGGCCGGTGTCCAAATCGAAAGCGTGATCGTGAATGCAACGGGCGGCAGGCTCGCTTCAATGCTTTACGGCGCAAAGACCGCGGTCGCCGGCCGGGCCGTGACCCAAGCCGACGTCCACCGCGTGCTTGAAGCTTGCTCGGTCAATGGCGCGCAACCGGGAAGAGCGGTGTTGCATTCCTTGCCCATAGGCTTCTCGCTCGGCGAGACCCGCCACATTCAAGATCCGAGGGGCATGGTCGGCGACGAGCTCTGCGCCGAGATGCATGTTTTAAGCTGCGACGGCGCGGCCGCACGCAATTTGCTGCTTTCGGTCGAGCGCTGCCATCTTTCCGTCGATGCGATGGTCGCAACGCCCTACGCCTCGGCTCTGTCTGCGCTCGCCGATGACGAGGCCGAGCTCGGCACCGTTTTGATCGACATGGGCGCCGGAACGACTTCGGTGAGCGCATTTTCCGGCGGTCATCTCGCGCATGTTGATTCCTTCGCTGTCGGAGGGCACCACGTCACCATGGATGTCGCGCGCGGATTTGGAATTACCGTTTCGGATGCGGAGCGGTTGAAGACGCTCTATGGCGCCTGCCTCACGTCCGTGTCCGACGAAAGCGAGACGGTTGCTGTGGTTCCGGCGGGCGAAGATTGCGAACGCCCTTCGCATTTGCCCAAGGCGCAGCTCATTTCGATCATCAGGCCAAGGGTTGAGGAAATTCTCGAGCTCCTGCGCGACCGGCTGAAGAGCGCGGGCCTTCAGCCGCATGCCGGGCGGCGGCTTGTGTTGACCGGCGGCGCCTGCCAGCTCACGGGAATGCAAGCTGCGGTGAAACGAATTGTGGCGGGGCAGGTCAGGATCGGCCGGCCGCTCGGAATAAGAGGGCTGCCGGAATCCGCAAAGAGCCCAGCCTTTGCCGCCGCAGTGGGACTGCTGATCTATCCGCAAGTGAGCGGCAACGAGCATTATCGTCCCTCGCCTCGCCGTGCTGTCCGGGAGGCCAAGGCGAGTGGATATATCGGGCGGGTAGGTCAGTGGCTGTGGAACAGTTTTTAGCGTGCGGCAAGTAAGCGGGGCAAAGCATTTCGTTTTGCCGCGGCTAATCTAAATCAACCCGAGTGCTGGGCATCAGCGCTCCAACGTCGAGAGGCCAGACGATGACGATCAATCTAAAAGCTCCCGAACTGCGGGAACTAAAACCGCACATAATGGTCGCCGGCGTCGGCGGCGCGGGCGGTAATGCCGTAAACAACATGATAGTTTCAGGCTTGCTTGGCGTCGAGTTTATCGTCGCCAACACGGATGCGCAGGCGCTGACTTCCTCGAAGGCCGAGAGGATCATCCAAATGGGCCTTCAAGTCACAGAAGGCCTCGGTGCCGGATCGCAGCCGGAAGTTGGCCGGGCGGCGGCCGAGGAAGCAATCGAGGAAATTCGCGATCACCTCTCTGGCGCTCACATGGTCTTTGTGACGGCTGGCATGGGCGGCGGCACAGGCACCGGCGCCGCGCCGGTTATCGCGCGGACTGCGCGCGACATGGGTATTCTCACCGTTGGCGTTGTCACAAAGCCGTTTCAATTCGAGGGCGCGCGGCGCATGCGTATCGCCGAGACAGGGATCATCGATTTGCAGAAGGCCGTCGATACTCTGATCATTATTCCGAACCAGAATCTGTTCCGTATCGCCAATGAGAAAACGACCTTCGCCGACGCTTTCGCGATGGCAGATCAGGTTCTCTACTCGGGCGTTAGCTGCATTACCGATTTGATGGTCAAGGAAGGCTTGATCAACCTCGATTTCGCGGACGTGCGCGCTATCATGCGGGAGATGGGGAAGGCGATGATGGGCACGGGCGAGGCGTCGGGGGAAAAACGCGCCATTCTCGCCGCCGAGGCCGCGATTGCTAATCCTTTGCTTGACGAAGTCTCGATGAGAGGCGCAAGGGGCCTATTGATTTCGATTACGGGAGGCAATGATCTCACCCTTTATGAGGTCGATGAAGCCGCAAGCCGGATCCGCCAGGAGGTCGACGAGGAGGCCAATATCATTCTTGGCGCGACGTTTGACCAAAGCCTCGATGGCGTTATCCGCGTCTCGGTCGTCGCAACCGGAATCGATCAACCTGAAAGCATTGCCGAGCCCAC
>JBPYDY010000230.1:0-3306 GCA_051986155.1 Methylocella sp. | reverse complement strand
TATGCGGCCGATGGCCGGCTTGCTTTGAATTGCCCGAAGGGTAAAGCCGCCCCGCTTGCCGATTGGTTGATCGCGCAAGGGGCGGCCCATGTCTGCATCGCCGCCCAAGACTATGTGTTTTCGGCCGGAAACCCGCTCTACGAGAAGCTCGCCGCGCGGCTGCCGCCTGCGGCGTGAGTAAAAGGAAGCCCCAGTTGCTAAAATAAAAAGGCTTTTCGCGGCTTTTTTTGAAATTTTTGGAGAGCGGCCCACTCAATTTGCCAGGGCGGTCCTCGAGCTGCACGACGAAGTGCGCGGGCGGAGCAAGTCGGCCGTCGAGGTGGGTTCAGCTTTCCTTGCCCGGCACGCCCGGGCGCTCCTTGGCTGCTGCCTCAATCAGTTTTGCTTGGCGGCGCGCCCCGGCGCCGAATGCGGTAGCCGCAGAAAAGAAACCGTCCATGCGGCCTTCAAGCAACGTCAGCCGTTTGTCCATCTCGACGACGTTTTCGGCCAGTTGTTCGAGCTTCTTGCCCTGGCTCGAAATCCGCTCTTCGAGCAGGATTGCCTTTTTGATCGCCTTTAAGGCATCGGTTATTCCGCTCAACCCAACTTTGCCTTGAAATGAGCGAGCGCCGCGTCGAGGGCCGCATCGGTGCGATCAAGCTGAGCGAGGGTGGCGGCATGAAGCTCCTCGAAACGATCGGCAAGCTGGCGCAGCTCCGCCGCCGCCCCTTCGTCGGCGGGCTCATAATTGAGCGCGGCGCGCCGGACAAATTCGGCCGTCGAAATTTTGCCAGCCTTGGCGGCCTTGCGCTCGACGCGCGCCTTGTCCTTTGCCGTAATAGGCACGATCAATCTCTGCGTTGCCAGGCTCATTGGTGCCTCCAGCTCATGATTATATACATGATCATTTTCATAGCAGCAACAGCGGGAAGCGATCGGGATTGCCAAATCCGCCGTGACGCCCGTCAATTCTTCTCCTTATCGACGAGCCGGCTTGCGCCAATCCAGGGCATCATGGCACGAAGCCTTGCGCCAACTTCCTCGATCGGATGAGCCGCCGATCTCGCCCGCATCGCCTTGAAAGACGTCTGGTTGACCTGGTTTTCAAGCATCCAATCGCGGGTAAAGCGTCCCGATTGAATATCGGCAAGGATGCGTTTCATCTCGGCTTTCGTCTCCGGCGTTATGATGCGGGGGCCAGAGACATATTCGCCATATTCGGCGGTGTTTGAGACCGAATAATTCATCGTTGCGATGCCGCCCTCGTAAATGAGATCGACGATGAGTTTTACCTCATGCAGGCACTCGAAATAGGCCATCTCAGGCGCATAGCCGGCCTCGACAAGAGTCTCAAAACCGTTGCGGATAAGCTCGACAAGGCCGCCGCAAAGCACCGCCTGCTCGCCGAAAAGATCGGTCTCGCATTCTTCGCGAAACGTCGTCTCGATCAGCCCCGCGCGTCCGCCGCCGATGGCCGATCCATAGGAAAGCGCGAGGCCATGGGCGTGGCCGGACGGGTTGCGGGCAACCGCAACGAGACAGGGCACGCCGCCGCCGCGCTTGTATTCCGACCGCACCGTGTGGCCTGGCCCTTTTGGCGCGACCATCAAGACATCGAGATCGCCGCGCGGTTCGATGAGGTTGAAATGGATGTTGAGGCCATGCGCGAACATCAAGGCCGCGCCTTCGTTGAGATTGTGACGCAGATGCTCGTGATAGATGTCGCGCTGCAATTCGTCGGGCGCGAGCATCATCACCACATCGGCCCATCTGGCGGCATCGCCGACCGTTTTCACCTCAAGCCCCACCGCTTCCGCCTTTTTTGAGGTGGCGGAATCCTTGCGCAGAGCCACGCACACGTCCTTGACACCCGAATCGCGCAGATTGAGCGCATGGGCATGGCCCTGACTGCCATAGCCGATGATTGCGACCTTTTTCCCCTTGATAAGGCTGATATCGGCGTCGGAATCGTAATAGACGCGCATAATTTGATCTTTTCTCCTTCGGTGGCGAGCCTCGCGGCGGCTTCCATTGGCATGATTTTCGGTTTTAGGCCAGCCCGCAAATTTTGCGGATCCGGGGCATGGGTTCAAGCGTTTGTAATCAAGGCGGCAAATGAGGCACGGCTAATACCCAAGCGGAGGCGGTACCATGTCGAACAGGTTCATTCCCATTGCGGTCATTTGCTTTCTTGTTCTCGCGGCCGTCTTTGTCGCGGAGCCATATCTGGTTGCCTGGCGATTCTCGGCGACGGCGCCCCGGGCGATCGCGGCTCGCGGCGATCTCACCGAGATGGAGCAAACCACAATCAAGCTTTTTCAGACTGTCTCCCCCTCGGTCGTTTATGTTTTTGCCCGCGTTAAGCCCGAGGAGCTTTTCGGGCCCGAGGAGCAGGCGACCGATGTCCAAGCGGGCACGGGAAGCGTTTGGGATGCCGCAGGCCATGTGATCACGAATTATCATGTCATCAAGGGGGCCGATCAATTTGCCGCCCATCTAGTCTCGGGGGATTCGGTCCCGGTCCGGGTCATCGGCACAGCCCCGAATTACGATATCGCCGTGCTTCAACTGGAGCGGACTAACGTTCCCCTTCATCCGATTGCGGTCGGGACATCGGCCGATCTTCAAGTGGGCCAATCGGCCTTTGCCATCGGCAATCCTTACGGGCTCGAGCAAACATTGACGTCAGGGATCATCAGCGCGCTACGCCGCAAAATTCCGACGGCCGAGGGCCATGAGATCGCGGGCGGGATTCAAACCGATGCCCCGCTTAATCCCGGCAATTCGGGCGGCCCTCTGCTCGACAGCGCTGGGCGTCTGATCGGCGTCACCACGATGATTATTTCGGGTTCGGGGGCCTCGGCCGGCGTCGGTATCGCAATCCCGGTCGATGTCGTCAATCGCGTTGCCGCGCAACTGATTGCAAAGGGCCATGTGCCAACGCCCGGGATTGGCATCGCTGCCGCCCCCGAGACGGCTACCGCGCAATTGGGAATTGCCGGGGTGATTGTTCTCAAGGTCTATCCCAACTCGCCTGCCGAGAAAGCCGGGATAAAAGGCGTAGGCGCGAATGGCGAAGTCCAGGATGTCGTCACCGCAGCCAATGGCCAGCGCGTGGACAACGTTGCCGAGCTTGCGAGCATTTTTGAGGAAGCCGGCACCGGCAAAACAGTAACTTTGACGATCGAGCGCGGCGGGAAGTCGCGCTCCGTGGAGGTCACCCTCGCCGATGTCTCCCACAAGGAGGGTTAGGCAAGGCATTCTAGAATCTCAGTAACCAGGGATGTGACGGTGGCACGCGTGATTCGATTTCATGAGCTCGGC
>JBPYDY010000229.1:0-4993 GCA_051986155.1 Methylocella sp. | reverse complement strand
AGCACAGGCGCACGCTGGAGGCGATATATGCCCGTCCCGTTCCATCAAACCTTCGCTGGACGCAAATCGAATGCTTGGGGCAGAGCGATCGGAGGGACGCGGTTCACGCGTGCGGTTTTTGCTCAAGGGCACGGAAGCCGTATTCCATCGCCCGCATCCGCGGCCGGATACGGACAAGGGCGCCGTTGCCGCGGTTCGCCGTTTCCTCGAAAGCGCGGGTGTGAACCATGATCCTCAAGCACGACGGCTACGTCGGTGAGGTCGGCTACGAAGAGGGCGATGCGCTCATGCACGGGACCGTCGTGAATGCGCGCGCCGTGCTGCATTTCGCCGGCCGCGATATCGAAGAGCTTAAGGCGGCGTTTGCGGAAACCATCGCCGATTATCGCGCCTGGTGCGGGGAGCGCCGCGTCGAACCCGAAAAACCCCATTCTGGCACGCTTTCGCTGCGTCTTTCCCCCGAGCTACATGGCCGCATCGCCGATCAGGCTGCCAAGGCTGGCAAGAGCATCGATCAATATATCGCGGAACGGCTGAAAGAATCGGCCTAAGGAGGAGCCTCGGCCTATCGCCAGCTTCACGGACAATCGAAAAGTTTTGATGGCCCATTTCATCCGCAATCCAGCTATATTTATAGCGCACGTGTGCGGCGTTCCGATTGTCAAGCCAAGCCAGAAAGTCCACGCACCCATGCCGGAAGCAGTTACGGCTTCGCTCGAAGCCGCCGTCGCCCGCAGCGCCGAGGCGACGCTCGAAAAAATCGCCGCCGCAAGGCAAGCGATCGAGGCCGTCATCTTCGGCCAGGGGCAAGTGATCGAGCTCGCCCTGGTTACGCTTCTTTCTGGCGGCCACGGCCTGATGGTCGGCGTGCCGGGGCTCGCCAAGACCAAGCTTGTCGAAGCCTTGGGTATTGTCCTCGGCCTTGACATGCGCCGCGTCCAGTTCACCCCTGACCTGATGCCAGCCGATATTTTGGGCTCGGAAGTTCTGGAAGAAACGGCGAGCCGCCAGCGGGTGTTTCGTTTCCTGCGCGGCCCGGTCTTCTCCCAGCTCCTCATGGCCGATGAGATCAACCGGGCAAGTCCGCGGACGCAATCCGCGCTGCTCCAGGCCATGCAGGAATACCATGTCACGGTCGCGGGCGAGCGGCACGAATTGCCGCGCCCCTTTCATGTCCTTGCGACCCAAAACCCGCTGGAGCAGGAAGGCACCTACCCCCTGCCCGAGGCCCAGCTCGACCGCTTTCTCATGCAGATCGACGTCGACTATCCGGACCGCGCGGCGGAACGGCGGATCCTGATCGAGACGACCGGCGAAACACCTGCCGAGGCGAAGCTCGCGATGAGCGCGGAGGACCTGATCGCCGCGCAACGGCTGGTCAGGCGGCTCCCCATCGGCGAAAGCGTGATCGAAGCGATCCTCGATCTCGTTCGCCGGGCGCGCCCCGGCGAAGGCGATCACAAAATCACAAAGCAAATCGCCTGGGCGCCGGGTCCGCGGGCAGCGCAAGCCTTGATGCTGGCGACCCGCGCCCGCGCTCTTGCCGGCGGGCGGCTTTCGCCTTCCCTCGATGATGTCGTTGCCCTCGCTGTTCCCGTGCTCAAGCATCGCATGGCCCTGACATTTGCGGCGCGCGCCGAGGGCCAAAGTGTCAGCGAACTTGTCGCGCAACTGGCACGGCAGGCTGGCTGAGCGATGCCAAGGGTCGCGATTCTCGAACCGCATGCCGTTCGCGCCGCACAGCACCATCAGCGGCGTGCAATCGAGTTGGCGGAACGCGTTCCGCGCCTCTGCGTTGGCGCGAGAGAGGCGGCAGCCAGCGTGATGCATGGGGTGCATGGGCGAAGACGCGCGGGGACGGGCGAGACTTTTTGGCAATTCCGTCCCTTCATCTCCGGCGAGGCTGCCGCCCGAATCGACTGGCGCCGCTCCGCCAAGGACGAGCGCCTTTACGTGCGCGAGCGCGAATGGGAGGCCGCGCATATGGTCTTCATTTGGATCGATCGCTCCCCTTCGATGTGGTTTGCATCCAACCTCGCCCTGGAGCCGAAGATCGACCGTGCGCTTGTGCTTGGCCTCGCCTGCGCCGAACTTCTCGTGCACGGCGGCGAACGTGCGGGCCTTCTCGGGCTCATGCCAGCCCTCGCGGTCCGTGACATTGTCGAGCGTTTCGCCGAGGTTCTGCTTGCTGAGGAAAACAGAGAGGGAGGGGCGCCGGCAGAGCTTCCCCCGCAGCTGGCCCTGCCGCGCGGCGCGCAGGCAATCCTCGTCGGCGACTTCCTCGCAGAGCCGGAGCTGATTTCAGCGGCCATCGGGCATATTGGCGCCAATGGCGCGCGCGGTCATCTCATCATGATCGCCGATCCAGTCGAGGAAAGCTTTCCGTTCGAAGGCAACACCGAATTCGTCGACGTCGATTCGCGGGCGCGGCTGCGCGCCGGCCGGGCGGAAACTTTCCGTGAGACCTATATCCAGCGTCTCGCCTTGCATCGCGAAGCCATCGGCGCTTCGGCGCGCAGGCGCGGCTGGAGCCTGTCTCTGCACCGCACGGATAGGCCCGCGGCCGAGGCATTGCTCGCCTTGCGCGTGAAGCTCGATGCCAATCTCGGGGCCTTAAGCTAATGCCCGGGATACCGCTTGCCTTCGATTTTCCACTCGTGCTTGCGGCGCTTGCCGGCCTCCCGCTACTCTATCTCCTCTTGCGGATCACGCCGCCGCGGCCGGCACTTGTGCCCTTTCCTCCGCTGCGGCTCATTCTCGGCCTGCGTCCGCGCGATGAGACCGCGTTGCGCACCCCCTGGTGGCTGCTGCTTCTGCGTCTTGCGATCGCCGCCTGCCTCATTCTTGCCATGGCAGGACCGGTGCTGAACCCGCTCCCTGGGCTCGCTGTGCGGACAGGCCCTTTGCTAGTCGTCTTGGACGATGACTGGCCCGCGGCCCCAAGCTTTGACCGCAGGATCACCGCCGCAATCCGCATCATCGCCGCAGCAGAACGCAACGCGCAGCCCGTTGCCGTTGTCACCGCTTCAGATGCGGGCCAAGGCGTCGTCCTTTCGGACGCAGGCGATGCGCTCAACAGGCTGCGGGCGATCAAGCCAAAGCCCTACGTTCCGGATCGGCTGGCGGCCGCTGGCGCGATCGAGAAATTTGCTGCCACGCATCAAAAACCGAGGGTGATTTGGTTTGCCGATGGACTCGACCGGGGTCACGCGCGGGAATTCGCAAAAGCCCTTGGATTCCTTGGCTCGGATGTCACGCTCATCACGGAGGAAGCCAACATTCGCGCGCTTGCGGGCGCCGAAAACGAGCCCGGCCGGCTCGCTGTCCGGCTGATTCGACCGGCCCCATTAGGGCCAGATACGGGAATAGTTCGCGCTCTCGACCGCAAAGGTCTTCAACTTGGCGAAGCGGCTTTCGATTTGGCCGGCGCCATCGAAGCCAAAGCTATATTCGAGATGCCGATCGAATTGCGCAACGAGATTTCACGTCTCGAAATTGCCGGAGAACGCTCCGCAGGAGCGGTGTATCTGCTCGACGCGCGTGCCCGCCGGCGCCGCGTCGGAATCGTCGGCGGGGAGTCGGCGGACGTCGCCCAGCCGCTTCTCGCGCCGGCCTATTATCTCGTCAAGGCCATCTCTCCCTTCGCCGATGTGCGGGAGCCAAGACCCTCCGCCACCGAACCGGTGGAAACGCTTCTCGACGACCGTGTCTCCGTCATGATCCTCGCAGATGTTGGCATCGTTCCGGGCCGGTCACATGACAACCTCAAAGGTTTCGTCGAAAACGGCGGAATATTGGTTCGTTTCGCGGGCACGCATCTTGCGGGAGCGCCGGAAGATCTCGTGCCCGTCGGGCTGCGCCGGGGCGGCCGGGTTTTGGGAGGCGCGATGTCATGGGACACCCCGAAAAAGCTCGCCCCCTTCGACCGGCAAAGCCCGTTTTTTGGCTTGACCGTCCCCGACGAGGTCACCGTCAAACGCCAAGTCCTTGCCGAGCCCGATCCGGGCCTTCCGGCCAAGACCTGGGCGCAATTAACCGACGGCACCCCGCTCGTGACCGCATCGCGCCAAGGTAAGGGCTTGATCATATTGTTCCATGTGACCGCCGATACTACTTGGTCGAATTTGCCGCTTTCGGGCCTGTTCGTTAGCATGCTGCAAAGGATCGTCGCACTCTCTGGAGAGACCGGAAACGGGGCCGAGACGCAAACCGCTGCCGGGCCGCAGGCGGAACCAGGGCCAGTGCTTGCGCCTTATCGCATTCTCGACGGTTTTGGCAGTCTTGGCAGCCCGCCTGCCGGCGCGATCGCCATTCCGGCCGCATTCGACGGCACGGCGAGCGCGGAGCATCCGCCGGGCTTTTATGGACCTTCCGAAGGCTTGGTTGCCATCAATGCGCTTGGGGCGAAGGAAACGCTCAGCGCCGCCGACTATTCAGCTTTTGGCTTCACACGCGAACCGTTGCGCGCGCAGGGTCCATACGATTTAAAGCCTTGGCTGATCGCGCTCGCTTTTATATTTTTCACTGCCGACACATTGGCCTCGCTCGTTCTGTCGGGGAGGCTTCGCCGGCAGCGAGCGCGCACCGCAAGCCTAATTGTTTTGCTCTTTGGCTGTTGCGCGCTGTTTGCCGCTCCGGCGGTGGTAAAGGCGGAACCAGCCGCCGCAAATATTTCCCGGCGCGACCTCGCCTCGGCGCTGGAAACGCGGCTTGCGTATGTGGCAAGCGGCGACGCGAGGGTCGACGAAGTGAGCCGGCAGGGGCTCATTGGCCTTTCACGCGTGTTGGCCCGCCGCACGGCGCTGACGCCGGGCGACCCCATCGCCGTCGACCCCGCGCGGGACGAACTCAGCTTCTACCCGCTTCTTTACTGGCCGGTCGTCGCGACGAGGCCGCAGCCGCCGCGGGAGGCAATCGGCAAGGCCGCCCAGTTCATGAAGCAAGGCGGCACGATCATCTTCGATACCCGCGATGCTCCCATGGCCCGCCCCGG
>JBPYDY010000228.1:0-7499 GCA_051986155.1 Methylocella sp. | reverse complement strand
GGGAACCGCGGCTGCAAATCCACGGCGCGGACCCGATCGACCGCATCCGGCGGCTCGTTGTTCCCATAAGGCGGGGGAGTTGTGCACGCGGATAGCGCCGAGCCAACAAAAAACACGAGAGCCGCCCCCCTTAGGAGGAAGTGCGTGTGCCGAAACCGGCCGGCTAATGAGACAAGAGACATCTAGCCGGTCCCGGGTGCCTGCAACTCATCGGTATCTGACACTCTATCCTAAAAGCGTTGCACTCTCGGTGCTGTAATCTAATAGCTGATCAACAAAACGGACCGCAAGACCCAAAGCAGCCCCAGGCCAATGGGTTACCTCCAAAGCAGCGCCAAGTCGAGTCCTAGGATCATGTCAGCAAAATGGCCCTGGCCATAATGATCACCGATTGCGCCGGCCTCCGGGCCATTTACGCGGCTTTCAACCGGGCAATCCGCGCCGGCACCGGGGGATGTGAATAGTAAAACATGGTATAAAGCGCGTCCGGAGTGAGCGTCGACAGATTGTCTCGGGCAAGCCGCAGCAAGGCGCTGATCATCGGCGACGGCCCGGTCATCGCTTTCGCAAAATTGTCGGCCTGATATTCGGCCCGGCGCGACAGATAGCTCGCCAGCGGCGCAAGCAGGTGCAAGGCAGGCCCCATCGCGATCAGAACCACGATCAGAACCAAGCCAGGATCTCCAGGCAGGCCAAAGGCGCCGGCCAATTCGCCGCCGGAGAAAGCCCGGCCCAGCACAGCGAAGCCAAGAAACGCATAGGCGGCCGTCTCTGCGATCCGCTGGCCGATATGTCCAAGTTTATAGTGACCGAGCTCATGGGCGAGAATCGAGAGAATTTCATCGGAGGTGTGATTCTGCAGCAGCGTATCGAAAAGCACGATGCGCTTGGCCTTTCCAAATCCCGTAAAATAGGCATTGCCGTGGGTCGAACGCCGCGACGCATCCATAACATAAAGCCCATCTGAGGCGAATCCGCATTTGCCAAGCAGCGCCTCGATGCGTTCTTTCAACGGCCCGTCTGGCATGGGCGTGAACTTATTGAACAGCGGCGCGATGAAGGCTGGAAAAATCAGGCTAATTGCGATCGCAAGGAGGATGAAGGCCGCCCATGCTGCAAGCCACCAAAAGTCTGGCAAACGACCCGGCAGCCAGAACAAACCGTAAAGCAACGGGACGCCAACCGCGAAGGAGAGCACCAAACCCTTGATGAGGTCGCGGATGAACGTTAAGGGAGACGCGCGATTAAAGCCGAAACGGGCTTCGAGCCAAAAGGTGCTGAAGATGGAGAATGGCAGATGAAGCAGCCGTTCGATCAGCACAAAGGCAACCACGACTGCAACAGAGCGGGAGATTCCCGGAGGGAGGTATTGGGCAATCAGAGGATAAAGGGGCCGAAGTAAGACGGCCAGCCATAGCGCAGCGAGGCTCGTGTCGAAGACGTTCTTAGCGATGCCAAGCCGCGCCCGGGCCGACGCATATGCCGCCGCGCGTTGATGCTGCTCGAGGCTGATTTCGCTCCTGAAATCGGCGGGAACGCTCGCGCGATGCGCAGCAATGGCCGCGGTCTGCCGCAAAAGCAGAAAAACGCCAAGCGCACCGGACAAAACAAGAGCAGAAATAACGGCAATGGCGATCGAAGACATCGGACTGTCCCATAAGAGCGGCAATGACTATATGAATTTAGTGGGTTGCCGCCCTTGGAAAAGCTGCAGCTTCGGAAAACAGGCAACTTTTTTTGCTTCTGCCGGGCACGAAAGCCACGCGCGCGCATGATTCCCGAGAAGCTTGCTCGGCTCGGCGCAGCGGCCACCCTCAACGACGCCACCGGCGCTTGACCGAAGCCTATGCGGCGGCGCGGCTTTCCGGCGCGCCGCACGCGATCTATGGGACCTGCGGCCTGACCAGCCTTCAGAGCCTTCTTCTCATGCGTATCCTGCCGCCTCAATGGGGTAAGGTCAACATTGCAGAAACTCTGGCTGGCATGTTTCGCACAGGCTTTGGCGGCTACTTCTGCATCATTCAAATGTAACCGCTCCTTAAGCCGTGCCCTGCACAATTTGAAGACCGCATTTTGGAATCAGCATGTCCGAGACCCAGGCCAAGCCGCTGATCTTCATCGCTACTCCATGCTTCGGCGGCCTCGTCTCGCAGCACTATATGCAACCGGTATTAGGCCTTGTTCAGCTCGGGGCGAAAGCCGGTTTCGACGTGACGCTTGCCTTGCTCGGGCATGATTCGCTCATCACCCGCAGCCGCAACACGCTGGTCAGCCATTTCCTAAATATGCCGGCGGCGACGCATCTCTTATTTATCGACGCGGACATTTGCTTTGAGGCCGAACAAGTCTTTCACATGCTCCACTTCGGCGAAGAGTTCGTCGCCGGGATTTATCCCCTAAAAGTCATCGATTGGAGTGACACCGCGATCAAGCGCGCCGCAAGCGCGCGCGAAACCTTTACCGCCGCGCCACTGTTTTACGTCGGCACGCTCTGCACCGCCAACCAGCGCGAAAGAAAGGGGCGCTTCGCCACCGCAATTTATTGCGGCGGCGGATTCATGCTTTTGAAGCGGGAGGTCATCGAGAAGATGATCGCGGCCTATCCCGAAACCCGCTACAAAAATGCCCACGTCTATTCAAACGCCAAGACCAATCAAAACTATGCGCTGTTCGATTGCATGATCGACAAGGAGACCGGCGTCTACGTCAGCGAGGATTTCGCGTTCTGCCAAAGATGGCGGGACATCGGCGGCAAGATTTGGCTCGATACCGAAGGCAAGCTCATCCATACTGGAGCGTACAATTTCTGCGGCGATCCAAGGGCTCGTTACGCACCTGAAGTTTCTGCCGGCAGGTCAGAATGTCAGGGCGCGGCCGGCAATCTGCTGCCGGATCACAATCCACGCGAGTGGACCCAACAAGTTTAGGCGAAGGCCCTTCAAATCAGACTTAAGCCCCGGCATCAAGGGCGAGCGCCCTGAGCCCCTTCGAGAATTGCGGCCGGCAGCGAGCAACCCTTTGCAGTCAATCGATACCAGTTTACTCTCTCGCTTGTTCATCGTGTGCATCTTTTGTTCAGAATCCGTGACGTGAACATCACCCGCATACTATGACCGCCTGGCCTTTAGGCCGCGCCAGCGCTTTGCAGAACTATCAGAACGCTATCGCCAGGAATTGGCTGGGAAATTGTTTAAGTGATGCCAACCCGAAAATTTCCCGCCGCTTAAAAAGCGAGCCCTTTGGCTTCTTTGACGCCCGGCAGTTTCTCCACATCTTTGAGCAGAATTTCGGGAACGGGACCGTCCACTGCGACGAGCGCGATGGCAGAGCCGCCCCTAAAATTCCGGCCGAGCGCGAAGGTTGCGATATTGACGCCGGCATCGCCTAGAAGACTCGCGAACCGGCCGATGAAACCGGGCTTGTCTTCGTTGCTGACGTAGACCATGTCGGGCGCGATCAGCGCATCGACTTCAATACCGTCAATCGAAACAATGCGCGGCTTGCCATCGTGAAACACGGTTCCCGAGATCGCCCGTTCGCATTCTTGCGTCCGGATTGAAAGCGTCATGAGCGATTCGTAATCCGCCTCGGCAGCACGGGTAATTTCGTCGATCGCCATGCCCCGCTCCTTGGCAATCCCTGGCGCGGAAACGATGTTGACGTCCGAAAGAAACGGCCGCAGCAAGCCGGCAATCGCGGCAGCGGTCAGCGCCTTCGTCTTCAATTCGGCTGCAGCGCCTTCATAGGTGATGGCAATTCTCTCAATCCCGCTATCGATGATTTGCCCACCAAATGAGCCAAGGTGAGTCGCCAGAGCAATGAAGGGCTTTAGCTTGGGGGCTTCTTCCGCCGTGATCGATGGAAAATTGATCGCATTGGCAATCGCGCCACGGAGCAAATAATCCGACATCTGTTCGGCGATTTGCAGCGCGACTTTCTCTTGCGCCTCGCTCGTCGAGGCGCCGAGATGCGGCGTGCAGACGACGTTTGGGTGGCCGAAAAGCGGCGATTCCTTTGCCGGTTCGGTTGCGAAGACATCGAGCGCCGCGCCGCCCACGTGGCCGCTGTCAAGATGGTCGCGCAGCGCCCATTCATCGATGAGGCCGCCGCGAGCGCAATTGATAATGCGAACGCCTTTTTTAGTTTTGGCCAAATTTCCCGCCGAAAGGATGTTCTTCGTCTGCGTGGTCAGCGGCGTATGCAAGGTAATGAAATCCGCGTGCGCGAGGAGCGTTTCGAGATCGACCTTCGTCACTCCAAGATCAAGCGCATGCTCGGGCGAGAGGAATGGGTCATAGGCAATGACCCGCATTTTCAAACCGATCGCGCGGCCGGCGACAATCGAGCCAATATTGCCGCAGCCGATGATGCCGAGGATCTTGCCAGAAATCTCGACGCCCATGAAGCGATCCTTCTCCCAATTGCCGGACTGGGTCGAAAGATCGGCCTTGGGAATCTGGCGGGCTAGCGCGAACATCATTGCAAGCGTATGTTCGGCGGTGGTGATGGAATTGCCAAATGGCGAATTCATCACGATCACGCCTTTCGCGGTTGCTGCGGAAATATCGATATTGTCGGTGCCTATGCCGGCCCGGCCGATAACTTTTAGCTTTGCCGCCTGCGCCAGAAGTTTAGCGGTGACCTTGGTTGCCGAACGAACCGCAAGGCCATCGAAATCGCCGATGACGGCAGCAAGCATATTCTTGTCTTGGCCTAGGCCCGGCTCGAAATCGGTGACGATGCCGCGTTCATTAAAGATCGCAACGGCGGAAGGCGAAAGGGCATCGGAGATTAGCACCCGGGGAGCCACGTTAATTCCCCATAGTTTTGGACACGGATCGTCGCCTCGTTTCGGCTAGAACATCGGGCAGGCGATGGCTCGTGCGCTTTTGGCCCTGCCTTGCCCTCAGGCGGCTGCGCTGCCGCCGTTCGCGGGGCAGGCTTGGACTCAAGCGGCCTTGGCGAAATCGCCCTTGGTTTTGGCAAAGGCATAATCGAGCCAAGGTGTCAGCGCCGCAATGTCGTTCGTCTCGACGGTCGCCCCGCACCAGATTCTTATCCCCGGCGGTGCGCCCCGGTAAGAGCCGATATCGAAGGCTACTTTTTCCGCTTCGAGCAGATCCGTGAGCGCTTTGGCGAACGCAGCCTGGGCGGCTTTGGGAAGCGCTGTGATAGCCGGATCTGTGACTTTCAAGCATATGCTTGTATTCGACCGGATCTTTGGATCGGCCGCAAGGAAATCCACCCAATGCCTCGCATCCACCCATTCTCCGAGCGCTTTCGCATTGGCGTCGGCGCGGGCGATGAGCGCGTCGAGTCCTCCCAGGGATTTTCCCCAATTCAAGGCATCGATATAATCCTCGACGCACATGAGGGAGGGCGTGTTGATCGTTTCGCCCTCAAATATGGCCTCGATCAGCTTACCTCCCTCACTCAGCCGAAAGAGTTTTGGCAGCGGCCACGGCGGCCTATAGCTCTCGAGCCTCTCGACCGCGCGCGGCGACAGGATCAGCATGCCATGCGCGGCCTCGCCGCCCAGCGCCTTCTGCCAAGAGAAAGTGGTGGCATCGAGCTTGTTCCATTCGAGTCTCTGGGCGAAGGCGGCAGAGGTCGCATCGCAAATCATCAGCCCCTTGCGGCCGGCTGCGATCCAATCGGCGTTCGGAACCCGCACGCCGGAGGTCGTTCCATTCCAGGCAAAGACGACGTCGTTTGTGGGATCGGCCTGAGAAAGGTCGGGTATCTGGCCGTAGTCCGCGATGAAGGTGCGGGAATTTCCAAGCTTCAGCTGGCCGATGACATCGCTAACCCAGCCTCGGCCAAAGGATTCCCAGGCAAAAACATCGACGCCGCGCGGTCCAAGCAGGGACCAAAGCGCTGCTTCGACCGCGCCAGTGTTCGAGCCGGGAATGATGCCGATCCGGTAATCTTGGGGAACTTGGAGGATTTCGCGGGTCAGCTCGATTGCGCGCTTCAGCCTGGCCCTCGCGGGCTTGGATCTGTGCGAGCGCCCGAGCGGTGCATTTTGGAGAGATTGCAGCGCCCAGCCCGGACGCTTGGCGCAAGGGCCGCAAGAAAAATTGGGCCGCGCAGGCCGCGCGGCAGGCATTGTTAAAGTCATAAAAACCATCCTTTCAGATGGGCGCCTCTCGTTGGGGAAAGGTGTCCCAAAATCTTCGGTAAACTTGGCAGCCCCCAAAGGTCAAGGATGGAAATAACGGCAGCCTGCGAGGGACATGCCCGGGAGCATGGCTGCTGCGGCCACGCCGGCCGCGGCCGAACCGCGCGGCGCACATTGCGCGTTGGTCTTTAATCTTAGTTAGGCTCAGGATATGCAGCATTGTTTCGTTCTCCATTCAGCCTGGATGATGGCACCCAGATTGCCAATGGCTAAGGACTTAAACGCCGCGCCTCGCCTGCCGTTCGAGGGGACGCTTGGGGTTTCAAAAAAATGACCACCCGCGCCCGCATTTGGTGAGTCGAGCGGTGCAAGCCTGTTGCCGTGGTTCTTCGGGGCGGCTAGTTTGCGCCGCTCTCGATCTCCCGGCTTCCGAAGTGCTGCACGAACTTTCCGCCTTATTGTTCGGTTATTTTTGCGGCGCTATACCGTTTGGCCTCATCCTGACGCGCTTGGCGGGCACCTCGGACATTCGCGCCATTGGTTCGGGTAACATCGGCGCGACAAACGTCCTGCGGACGGGCCGCAAGGACCTTGCCGCGCTGACCCTCCTCCTTGACCTATTAAAGGGAACGGCGGCGGTGTTGGTGGCAGCGCGATTTGCGCCGGACTACCTTGCGCTTCTTGCCGCGCTCGGCGCTTTCCTCGGCCATCTCTATCCGGTCTGGATAAAATTCAGGGGCGGCAAGGGCGTTGCGACCTTCCTTGGCTGCCTTCTCGCGATCTCATGGCAGGCGGCGGCGGCCTTTGGCATCGTCTGGCTCGCGATTGCCTATTTGACCCGTTACTCCTCGGCCGCGGCACTTGCCGCGAGCGCGACGGCACCGCTGGTGCTTTTGTCCATCGGGCAAACAGCTGCAGCGCTTATGTTCGGGGTGATGGCGATTTTGTTGTGGGAAAGGCATCGCCCCAACATCGCGCGGCTCGCGGCGGGCACCGAGTCGCGGATCGGGTCGGGCTGATCGCCCAAGGCTCGCCCGGTAAACCGCTTGGCGCTCTGAGCGAGGGCGAGAGATTTAATTGGCTGCGGCTTCTTCGCTGCGAAAATATCGGCCCGCGGACGTTTCAGCTTCTGCTCGACCGGATTGTCGAACAAGGGGCCGCGGTCAGTGAAATGCCGGTCGCCTGGGCCCGGCGATCCGGGTCCTTGATTACGGCGCGATTCGCCGCCGAACAGGGGAGGGAAATTTTCGCTTGTCCCGGCTCGCCGCTCGATCCGCGCGCGGAAGGTGCCAATCAATTGCTGCGCGATGGGGCTTCCTTTTGCACCTGTGCGGAAGACGTGATCGAGGCTATGGCGAAGGAGGAACCTATCGCCAAG